>JBFLZY010000068.1:0-14676 GCA_040755975.1 Bacillota bacterium
TTGTTATACTCAGCTTAGTATAACGCCTCTAAAAAATTAGCCGGTTATTGTATTTCTCTTTTCAGGGAAGTTATTCCTGCCCGTCGAAAAATTTTTTTTTCATTACTTAAAAAAAATCGCTGGCCTGTTCCTTAATTAGGGTAACGGCTGCTTCTACGTCCCTGACATTGGTATTAATGTGCTCTATCGTCGCCTTTACTTTCTTGCTCCCCTGGCAGCTGTGCCGACCTCTCCTCTTCCGGCTCCGGCGCTTTGCCTTCCCCGGCGGCGCTTCTCTTTTCCGGCGGCGCGTCATTCTTTAGCTTATCATTTCCCCAGCGTTCACAAAACCAAACTGCCGGGAATTCAACTTTGTGGATTTAATCCCGAACGTTTTCTTCAACCCCCTGCTTTCAATGCCAATTTACTAATAGTGTTAAAACACCGATTCTTGACACCTGTTGCGGCAAAAACAAATGCGCCCCGTGCAGTGCCTCCGGTTTTAGACAGGGGGCGGGCTTTTCGCCCGCCCCGGGTAAAATGTTTCGGTTTAAAGCGCGTTTTTCGCGCGCAGTTCTTTTTCCAGGTACCCCAGGAAGGCCTCGGCCTTCTCCGCCGGCGGTTTGGTCGCCAGGCTGACCGCCACAAAGACCACGACCGTCACCAGTAGGGTCCAGATGGCCGCGCCGTGGCCCCAGATGGTAACCTTGCCAAACTGCATGTAGAGAGCTACAAAAGAGCCGGCCAGGATGCTGGCGATAGAGCCGGCGGCGGTGGCCCGGCGCCAGAAAAAGGCCCCGAAAATGGTCGGCACGATCACCATCAATCCCAGCGAAGACGCCACGGAAAGCACGGCGATCAGACCCAGCTTCTGCAGGGCGAACAGAAAGGCCAGCACGGCGATCACCGGGATAACGATTTTCCCCAGCAGCAGCTCGCTTTCCTCGGTGGCGGCCTGGTTCAACTTCCGGTAAAGATCCCGGGCGACCATGGAAGAAAGGGTGAGCATGATCGAATCCAGGGTGGAAATGGCCGCCGCCGTAATCCCGATCATCGCGATCAGGGCAAGCACGGGCGGAACGTACTGCGAAGCCAGCAGCGTCGGGGTGGCCAGGTCCGCGTTTTTCAAGCCCGGCTCGATTACCTTCGCGGCAAAGCCCCACAGCACCGAAACCAACGTATAAATGAAACCGAAGACCAAAAAGCCGCGGATCATCCCCCTCAGGCTGCTCATCGATTTGGATATAAAGAGGCGCTGGCTGACCTGGGGATTGGAAATGCAGAAGAAAAACCAGGGGACGGTCAATCCCAGGAAGGTGCCCCAACTAAAGAATCCCGGACCCGGAACGGTAAGGTCTCTCGCGTACTTCGCCTCCAGGGTGCCGAAAAAGGCGCCGAAGCCGCCCATGGCCCCGTAAACGACAAACAGCAGGATCATGACGGCCGCGACAATCATAATCAAAGCCTGCAGGGAGTCCGTCCAGGCCACCGAACGCATCCCGGCGATCCAGGCCCAGGCTATGGACAGTAGAGTGGCAATTGCCACGCCGACGACAAAAGGAATCGCTCCCTTGGAAAGTCCCTCCATCAGGTAGCCGATGCCCATCAACTGCACCGCGGAGTATGGAATCAGGAAAATGACGCTGGCGATGGTAAACAGGATGGCGATCCACTTGTTGTCGTACCGGTCGGCCAGCATTTCGTTGGGAGACACGTAATTAAATTTTTTACCCACCAGCCAGAAGCGCGGGCCGAAAAAGGCCGCCAGCACCAGGCCGGACAAATAAATCAATTCAAAACCCAGGGCGCCCACGCCGCCCTTGTACACCAGCCCGGCCAGACCGACCATCATGAAGGCACTGTAGGTGGTGGCGCTGTAGGTCAGCGCCCCGACAAAACCGCCGATGGTGCGGTTGGCCAAAAAGAAGTCGGTGACGCTTTTGGTCATTGTTCCCCGGGAAGTATAGGCAACGACGAAACCAAGGATGATATAAATAACGAAGGCGGTATAAACCCACGTAGCCGGCATTTTAATCCCTCCAGTAATCGGTTACTCGAAAAATCGAGATGATGGCCGCCAGGACAAACAAAGTCCAGAAAAGGAATGCGCCGCTGATTTTCGGCAGGTTGGTCAGAAAAGCATAGGGAACTATAAAGGCCGATAAAACAAGAATAACAAACCAGATTGTCCAGCCCAGGCGTAAAAAAGGCAAACGTTCGTTGTTTTCAGGCATTAAACTCACCTCCGAAAAATTTTCCACCCGTTGTGAAAATAAACTCGAGGATAATATCTCAGGAGTCTTTGACTGCCTCAACCACTTTTTCCAGCGTGATCGGCAGTTCGTAAAAGCGCACCCCCAGGGCGTCGGCCACGGCGTTGGCAATGGCCGCCGCTGCCGGAATCAACGCCGGCTCGCCTACCCCCTTGGCTCCGAAGGGGCCCGTGGGCTCCTGCTCTTCCACGATCAGGGGGTAAACTTCCGGCACATCCAGGCTCATCGGTAAAAGGTAACTACTAAAGCTGGGATTGGCTATTTTTCCTGCGGATACTCTCACCTCCTCCAAAAGGGCGTAACCGACCCCCATGGCGCAGCCTCCTTCAATCTGCCCTTCCACGGCCGCGGGGTTGATTGCCCGGCCCACGTCGTGGGCGGCAACGATCCGCAAAACATCGATCCGGCCCGTCTCCGTATCCACCTCCACCTCCGCCACCTGGGCGGCAAAACCATAAGTGGCGTAGGGGACCCCCCGCCCGTTTTCGTCCATTTGCGTTGTGGCCGGATTAAAGTAGCCGCTGCCCAGGGTAAGCTTTCCTTTCGCGCGGCAGCGGTTTAAAACTTCCCGCAGGGTTAAAGCAGTCCGCCCACCGCCGCGCCAGATATAGCCGCCGGCGGTCTGCAGTTCTTCAGCGGGCGCGCCCAACATTTCCGCCGCTTCGGCAAGCAGCACCTGTTTTGCCTGCTGCGCGGCCAGGCGCACGGCGTTGCCGGAAATATACGTCTGCCGGCTGGCCGAGGTGGCCCCGGCGTCGGGGCTGACGCCTGTATCCCCGGCCACCACGCATACATCTTCCAGCTCCACGCCCAGCTCCTCCGCGGCAATCTGGGCCAGCACCGTGCTCGACCCCTGGCCGATTTCGGCACAGCCGGCCAGCACCAGGACGGTTCCGTCTTCCAAAAAATCCAGAAAGGCTCCCGCCGGGTTCGGCGCTCCCGTGTTGCCAATTCCGTACCACATGCAGCCTACGCCCACACCGCGTTTTTTCATTGCTGACCCCCCGAAACAATCTGGAAATTTTCCCACCCTTATTATCCCGGTTTTATCCTGCGAACCTTTACTTTTCCAGCATCTTTAATTCCCGGGCCTTTTCCCGGACGCGCCGGATGGTTTCCGCAATGCCCACGCCGGCCTCCAGGCACTGCCCCGTGGCGGTGAGGCTCCCGGTTTTCAGGCAGTTCCGCAGCCTGATGGTGAAAGGATCTATCCCCAGGGTCTGCGCCAGCAGGTCCATCTGGGATTCGTGGGCGAAGGCGATCTGTGGAACGCCGAACCCCCGCATGGCCCCCGCCGTGGGGTTGTTGGTATAAACGCAAAAAGATTCGATCAGGACGTTGGGCACCTCGTACGGGCCGGTGGCGTGCACCGCCGCCCGCTTAAGCGTCGCCGGCCCGTAAGACGCGTAGGCTCCCGTATCACCAATGATCCTAACTTTAACCGCCAAAAGCCGCCCCTCGCCGTCGCAGGCGCTGGTATAATCGATAACAAAGGGGTGGCGCTTCGGGGAGGCGATGATTGATTCCTCCCGCCGGTAGGACATTTTTACCGGCCGGCCGGTTTTCCAGGCCGCCAGCCCCAAAAGGCACTGGACGGAAATATCCAGCTTGCCGCCAAAACCGCCGCCGGTGGGGGCCTGTACAACCCTTACCCGGTGCTGGCCGAGGCCGAGGACCCGGGCGACCTCCCGGCGGTCATAATGGGGGTTCTGGGTAGAAACCCAGATCGTCAGCAAATCGTTTTCCACGGCCGCCACCCCGGCTTCCGTTTCCAGGTAGGCGTGCTCGGTCATCTGGGTCGTGTAACGGCGGCTGACGACAACCTGCGCCTTGGCCAGGGCTGCCTCGGCATCTCCCTTTTTTATGCGGGTCACCGACTGGACGTTGCTGTTTCCGTGAACTTTCGGGGCCTCTGCGGATATCGCCGCCAGCGCCGAAAAAACAGCCGGCAGTTCTTCATCCTCTACCTTTATTTTCGCCAGGGCGGCTTCCGCAACCTCTTCCGACTCCGCCACCACCAGTGCCAGGGGATCGCCGACGCGGCGGATGCGCCCCCCGATCGCCACTAAAACCGGCTCGTCTTTAACGATGATGCCCGTCGAGTTCTGCCCCGGAATATCCGCGGCGGTGTAAACGGCAACCACGCCCGGGAGGGTCAGCGCCTCCGCGGCGTCAATCCGGCGCAGCACGGCGTGTGGCGTCCGGCTGCGCAGCACCCGTGCGTAAAGCATCCCCGGCAGCTTTAAATCGGCGGCAAACCGGGCGCAGCCCGTCACCTTCGCCACGCCGTCCACGCGGGGAGGGCTTTTGCCGACGACCCGCAAACCCGCGGAAACCGGCAAACCCGGGCCTTTTTGCTCTTTTGCGCAGCCGGAACCGGCCTGAGCTCCCTTTCCCCCGGCCAGCCTGGCCGCCGCCAAACGGATCGCCGCCACTATTTTGGCGTAGCCGGTACAGCGGCAGAGATTGCCGGAAATGGCTGTTTTTATCGCCCGTTCGTCGGGTTGGGGGTGTTTATCCAGCAAGGCCTTGGCGACCAGAAGCATTCCCGGGGTGCAGTAACCGCACTGGACCGCTCCGGCCTCGAGGAATGCTTCTTGCAGGGGGTGGAGCCGGCCTTCTTCGGCCAGGCCCTCAACGGTGGTGATTCGCCGGCCGCTGGCCTCCGGCGCCAGCACGAGGCAGGAATTTACCGGGCGGCCGTCAAGCAGCACAGTGCAGGCGCCGCACTCCCCTTCGCCGCACCCCTCCTTGGTACCCGTCAGGCCAAGGTCTTCCCGCAAGACGTCCAGCAGGCGCCTGTTTGGCGCGATGAGGAGGTCTACCGGCCGGTTGTTGATTGTCGCTTTAAATCGGACGGTTTTCATTAGTTACCTCCTGGAAAATCAGGTTGTTTGCCGTCAGTTTGCCGTCGCTCCAATGCTTTTTGGCCGACCAACGGGGCACCTAATTTTACTGCCCGAACTCCGGCACAACCTTAAGCAGGACCTGGCGCGCCACTCCCTTGACGGCCACCCGCTTGTAGGGGGCCGACGGCCGGTCTCCTAAAATGGCCGCGACCGTTTCCGCGATGCTGGCAACGACTTGCTCCAGCAGGACTGGGTCGGGATACTTTCCCCGCAAGAGGGCTTCTGCCGCCGGCGCCCGGACGGGCCGCGGCCCCACCGCCCCCAGGACCAGGCGGGCATCCTCGATGTCCCCATCGGGGGTTCTGGTAATTACTGCCGCCATGCTGATCCGGCTGATGGCCAGGCTGTTCCGCCGGGCCAGCTTCACAAAGCTGCCGGCCGCCTGCTCCGGCAGGGCGGAGAAAATGACCCCGGTAAGGATTTCTTCCGGCAAAATCATCGTTTTACCCATCCCCAGCAAAAATTCGCTCAGCGGCAAAATCCTCTCCCCGCCGCGCCGGCAAACCCTCACCTGCGCCTCCAGGGCGAAAAGGGGCGGCAGCAGGTCGCCGGCCGGGGAGGCGTTCACGATATTGCCCCCGATGGTGCCCTGGTTGCGCACCTGCGGCCCGCCCACGCTGGCGGCCGCCTCCGCCAAAAGATTACAGGCCTTTTGAATAAGCGGGGAGGTCGCCAGCTCCCGAAACGTTACCAGAGCGCCGATCCGGACGTTTCCATCCCGCAGCTCAATTTGAGAGAGTTCAGTTAGCCTTTGCAGACTCACCAGGTGTTCCGCGGTCAGTTCGCCTTTGCGCATGGCGGGAAGGATATCCGTTCCGCCCGCCAGAACCTTTTTCGGCTCCGGCAGTTCCGCCAGCAGGTTCACCGCTTCCGCCAGCGTCTCCGGCTGGTAGTAAGCAAAAGGCGGCAGCACCAGGACCACTCCCTTCATCCGGCAGGAGTTAACCTTTTACACAATGCCTAACTTGTTTCCCTTTGAAAATATCGTTCTGCTACCAGCGTATACCTCCGGGCTGTTTTGAACAAACCCTTTATATTCCAGTTTAACGGCGCACGCAAGCACCTCCAGGCAACTCCCCCGATTCACTTTCTCCGCAGTAAGGCGAGCCGCCTTAGCGCAATCCGTCCTCACCCTTGACCTCGTTCTTCTGCAGACCGCCGATCCTGGGCAGAGGGCGCCCGGAACCGGTTACCGCCAGCACGACCAGAATCTCGTCGGCGGCCGGGGCGTCGGTTACCCGCACCTCCATGGCGTCGTAATGACTGCGGACGAAAACGGCGTCTTTGTAATGCAGGGGAACGTCGATGGGCGCGCCCATGGGCCCCCTTTTCTTGGCCGAGGGAATGATGGCCTTGCCGCCCTGAACCTCCTCCCGGAACGGTTTGCCCAGCTTCGGGTGGAGGATGGCCGCGGCGTGCTCCAGTTCGCCCAGCTCGCCGACAATCGCCGCCTTTCCATAGCTCTCCACCGGCTCTCCGCCCAGGGCCGCAACCGCTCTTTTCCCCAGGAGACGGCCCAATTCTTCTCCGATATCCATTAAGGCGGTCAGGTCTTCGACGTACTTTCCGGCGCAGGGGTTTTTAATCACGGCCACGGCCGCCGCTTTCTTCGCCGGCGCCGGCAATTCAACGCCCCCTTCCATCCTCGTTTCCTCGACAATGGTGACAATTTTCCGGATCTGCATCTTAAATTTATTCCTCCTCTTCAATGGCATTTAAGAGCCCGTCGAAAGAGCTCTGACGGGGCGGTCGTCCCTGCCCTCGCTCCGCTGCTCTTATAGGGACAACCTCGCCTGGATTATGTTCCAGAGTTTTTCGACAGTCTCATCAGATATGTATCTGAACCGGGTTTTCAGCCGTACCTGGCGGCTATCCCCGGGGGGTAAGCCACCGAGTGCCCCCGCAGGCTAATTACGGCACCCAGGATCAGGCGTCGTTCGTAAAGATCCCGCGCCATGCTCAGCCCGTTCTGGAGAGCCCGGGCGATCGCCTCCGGGGGCAGCGCGCCGACTTCTTTGGTCACCAGCAGGTCGGGGATGTCGGTTTCGGGATCTATAGTTCTGGCCGGAACACGGACGACTGCCGGGTGGTCCACGTTAACCGCGTTGCCCAGGACGGTCGCGCAGGCATCCGCGATGCCCGCTTCGCCCGCCAAAACGGTGGCCGCGCTGGCGATGCCTAAAGTAAAACTCCTTCCTCCGAAGCCGCTGGTGGCAATCCCGCCGATCCCGCTGGCACGGGTAACTTCAACTACGTGGCTGACGGTCCCCTTTGTTAAATCGTTCCAAATGCCTGCTCGAATCCTTCCCCCGGGCGGTACGGCCACGGCGATATCCCCGCCGTTGTTGACCACCACCCAGTCGGCCCCTAGAGACTGCGCTTTGCAAACACAAAATTGCGCGATCGTCCCGGCCACCGCCGCCAGCGGGGTTAGCTGGGGGTCTCCGGTGGCCCTGGCCGCCGCAATCATGGCGTTGACCACCGGCGGATAGACGGGGTGCAAGTCCACCTGCAAAGCCGGGGAGCGCACAACCGGCAGCCAGCCGGCCACCTGCTTTAACAACACCACGGCCATCCGGGCGGCCTTCACCGCCGCCCGCTGGCAGGGTAACCCCTTTTTTCTGGCCTCGATGGCCATTGTGACCGGCCCGTAATCTAAAAGAACCTTTCCTTCCTTCAGGATTTGAATTGCCGGCGCTTTCCCCGGATCCTTCACCGGAGGATTTTTCATCAAAACTTCGGACATAAAACTTAGAAGTGCACCCCTTTTCGATATGGCAAAGATAAGCTAGCGGGTTTCCCCGGGTCTGCTCTTTCTATTCCGGTACCCTCTCTTGACGCCCCGACGACCGACGACTGACGACTATTTTAGGGCGTCCACCACTCCACGCGGACTTCTTTGAGCACTTCCTCCAGCGGGCGCAAGGCCGCCAGGTGGCCGCCCAGTTCTGCGTACGTTTTCCGCGTCATCGTATATTCAACGGGCACTACCAGAGCCGGCGTAGGCACCCAGGCGAACGGCCGGGGGGGCATTTTTTCCACGTCGGCGATAAAGTTAATCCCTCCCCCCGGCATAACAAATACCTCGGCCCCGCCGCACGTCACCTTCACTTTTCCTTCGTGCACCCCCCTGGTCAGGCGGATGGGGCAGCGGGTGGCGCCAGCGCGCGCGCTGCCGCCGACTCCCGCCCGGATCATCAGGCTGACCCGCGCGTATTCACAGGTTTCGGAGATCAACCGGACCGCCTCCTGGACCTGCGGCGCGAGCGGGATTCCTTCCCATTCCCCGTTTTCCTGAAGGCGAAACAGGGCGGCGTGGGTGCCGGTGGTTTCGGTAACCAGCACGGTCATCCCCGGCCGGGCGGTGTTTAAGTCAACGCCGGCAATAGCCTGGCGGGGGTTGGTGACTGCCGTTCCTCCCCACCCGGGGCCGGGGTCGCCGAAATAACGTCCCTTGGTGCTCTTCCGCCCGGCCGGCACCACGCCGGAATAGGAAAACCCCGCGGCTGCCCCGGCCGGATGTTCGGAAAGGAGCCCGATGATGTGGTGATCCAGGATAATTGCCTCGTCGACCACCCCTTTAAATTGATTGGCGAACATCCCGACCGTCGCGCTCCCGCACCCGACCCGCATCCGGGCGTCCCGGACTCCGTCGATAACCGGGGGCTTGCCCAGCTGAAGGCAAAGGGTGCTGCCCCCTTCCACTTTTAACCGGACCTCTTCCCCGTTGGCCAGTTCCGCCAGGGTGCGGGCGGCCCAGATGCCATCCTTGCGGGTGAGCACGTTAACGCCGCCCAGGGAAAGCATTTTTGCTCCGTACTGCTCCGTGGCCACCGCGCCCACTACGCGGCCGTCTCTGCGGACCCTGGCCCCTTCTTCGCCAATATCCAGATTCGTGTCGATTTTAACTTCCAGCTGGCTGTAACTTAAAGGAGCCTCGGTAACCACCGTGACCACATCAAGCCCGGCCATTTCGTAAGCCACTATGTAGGGGGAGGGAATACAGTCCGGGTAGGTATTCCCGGCCCCCACGCCGGTTATGGGGGGCAAAAGGTCCGGCCTTTGGGCGGCACCGGCCTGCTCCCGGCGGGGAACCACCAGGGGCCGGTCGCGCACGAGCTCGCCGCCCACGTTGCGGTAGCGCCGGCAGGCGCCCGGGTAGCCCTCCCTGACTGTGCACTGGACCGGGCAGTGCCCGCAAACGACAGCCTCCGGATCAACGCCCGGGGCCGCCTGCGGCGCTTCCGCCGGGCACACCTTCAGGCAGGTGCCGCAGGACACACATTCCCGGCCAATCAAGGCCTTTTTTTCGCTTATTTGAACGGCGCCTACCGGGCAGGCCCGGGCGCACAGGCCGCAGCCGGTACAGCGCTCGTGATCAATGGCAAACACGGCTCAAAGACATCTCCCCATCTTTTAGACCATCTTGACCTGGCGCTTGGCCGGCGGCGTGTTACGGCTTTTCCGCACCCGCACTTCGCCGTCGACGAGCACCATGGCGATGCCGGGGATATCGCCGGCCGCAAAGGCCGCCAGGGCGTCTTCGCCCACGGAACCCATGGGCGCGTCCATCACCACCAGGTCGGCCGCCAGCCCCTCCTTCACCATGCCAGTAGGCAGACGGAACACCCGGGCCGTATTACCCGTCGCCATCGCCACCGCTATCTCCGGAGGCACGTCTGCCAGCGCCGCGGCCAGACAGATGTTCCGCAAAATCCCCAGGGGGATAACGCCCGTTCCGGAGGGGGCGTCGTTGCCCATGATGATCCGCCGGTAATCTTTTCGTTCGTTAATTAATTGCAATGCCGCGCAGGCCACTTTCGGGTTGCCGCACTGAACGATCTCCAGCGCAAAGCCGGTCCCGTTAATTAATTTTTCCACCTCGGCCAGGCTCACCGCCGTCGGCCCGCCGTTAATGTGGGCCACCACATCGGGTTTGACGGTCATCACGTCTTCGGCGGTCACTGTGGAACTCCCCGGGATGGAAGTGCCGCCGGTGTGCATGGTCACCACCATCCCGCACCGGTGCGCCATTTCCACCAGCGCCGCCGCCTCCGCGGGCTTTTTGACGCCCCCCAGGCCGACCTCCCCCACCAGCCAGACCCCGGCGGCGGCCATTTCCGCAAAGTCCTTCTCCGTCAGCCCCGGCTCCAGGATCACCGCCCCGCCGTGGACCTTCACCCCGGACGGGCGGGCCTTGGCGTAAGACAGGTGCGCCAGGATAGCCAGCGCTTTCACCCCGGCGGGGCTGGTGGGGCGGCCCGGCGTGTGCGCCTCCCCGGCCGAAATCATGGTGGTCACCCCGCCGTGCAGGCAGCTGTCGATGTACTCGATGGTTTTCTGCCGGGGCGCGTAATCCCCGAGCACCGGATGAAAGTGCGAGTCGATAAGTCCGGGGGTAAGGGTCATCCCGCCTACGTCGTAGGTCTCGTCCACTGCAGATTCCTTTAGAAGACTCCTGTCGCCGATTTTCTGGATTTTCCCCTCCGCAATGATCACGGTATCCGCCTGCGCCAGGGGATTGTCTACGTCCCCCGTGGCAATTGCCCCGATATTGGTGAGCGCAATTGTTTTCACGATCAATCCGTCCTTTCGGCCTGTTCATTTTTTATCCCCGCCGTGTTAGATCCACCGTACGCAAACAGTTTTCTCGTCCATGAACAGCCGCATCGAACCCATTCGCGATTTGGCCGTGCCGAGGAACGATTCCCTCCGGGAACCCAACGGGAAAAAGGCGTAGGGCTGGGGAATGGCCACGTTTACCCCCACGTTGCCCACGTTGACCTCGCGGATAAACTGGCGGGCGTTTTTGCCGCTGCTGGTAATAATGCAGGCCGAGTGCCCGAGATTCGTTTTGGTGTTGATCCATTCGATAGCCTGCTCCAGACTGGCGCACCTGATGAGCGCGGCCACCGGACCAAACGCCTCTTCCTTGGCCATGGCCATGTCGACGTTGACGTCCTCCAGAATGGTCGGCCCCAGGAAATAACCGCCGGGGTAATCCGCCACCTTGACGGCGCGGCCGTCCAGCACCATCCGGGCGCCTTCCGCCAGGGACCGCTCGATCCACTGCAGCACCTTTTCCTTTCCCGCCGGCGTGGCTAAAGGTCCCATGTCGGTCTCTTCATCCAGTCCGTAGCCGACTTTCATACCCGCGGCAGCTTCCTTGAATTCGTTTTTCAGTTCATCGTAAATATCCCCGATCACCACCACGTTGTCCGTGCCCAGGCAGCGCTGGCCCGTCATCCCGAAGCAGGCCCGCAAAAGCCACTGCACGGCTTCATTCACGTTGGCGTCAGGCATAATCACCACGTGATTTTTCCCGTTGCCGTTGATTGACGACCGCTTCCCCAGCTGCCCGCACAGTTCGAAAAGCTCCTTGCCGGCCCGGTTCGAGCCGATAAAGCCAACCCCCTGGATTTCCGGCTGCTGCAGGATCTCCTTGTTGATGTTCCGCCCGCCGTGGATGAGGTTAATGACCCCGGGCGGGAAGCCGGCCTCCTGGGCCACCCGGCAGACGTATTCCGCAGCCACCGGGTCTTGCCGGCTCGGGCTGACCACCACCGTACAGCCGGCCGCCAGGGCGTAGGGAACAAAGGAGGACCAGGCGTGCATCGGAATGTTGCCGGGGGTGACGATCAGAAAAGCACCCAGCGGCTCCCAGACCAGGTACTGGTCGATCCCCCGGGCCACCTGGTCCGCGTATTCGTTTTGCCGGGGGAGGCCGTACAGGGCGGAGCAGGACGATTCGATGTTCTCAATCACCCGGCGCACCGAACCCCGGGCTTCGTCGATGGTTCTTCCGTGGTCCTGAACAAGAACGCGGGACAATTCATCGAAGTGCTCCTCGAACTTCGCCCGCAGGTCGAAAAGGAGGCGCGCCCGGTCCCTTAAGGGGACTTCGCGCCACGCCCCAAAGGCCCGGTGGGCCGCTTCCACCGCCGCGCGGGCTTCCTCTTGGGTGGCCGTAGGAAATTCGGAAATCACCTCGCCGGTTGCCGGATTCCGGTCTTCCTCCCAGAGAGGGGACTTAGACTCAACCCATTCGCCGTTGATGAACAATTTTTGTTTCCCGTAATGCTTCTTGACCTCTGGAAGCAAAGCCATTTTGATCCCTCTCTTTTGAGATATTCACTAAAAAGAACACGCAAAAATCGTGCCAGAAAAAACTCTGGAGGAAATATCCTTGAATCCGGGAAATTTACTGGTTCGGATCAGTTTTGAGACAAAAAAAGGCTCACTTTTGATACAATGAAACAAAAATGAGCCAAAACAAAACTATCTCATTCTTATGCCGTATTTACGCATCTTGCGGGCCAGGGTGGCCCTGCTGACCCCCAGTTTTTTGGCGGCAAGAACAGTTTTGCGGTTAAATCTAATCGCCTGGGCAATCGCCTCTTTTTCGGCGATCTCCGTAATTTCTTTCAGGCTCATCCCCGGGTCAAACGTCCCCTTATTAAAGTGAGCAAGATAGGAACTTTTTTTGCTTTCCGCCGGAAATGCTTCCGCACCTAAAATGTTCCCTTTGCTGGTGACCACCATGCGCTCGACGACATTGATTAATTCGCGCACGTTGCCCGGCCAGGAATAGCTTTCCATGGCATCGAGAAGCTCCGCCGAGAGCACTTTGTTAAACCCATACTTGCGGTTAAAATAGGTCACGTAATGTTGCGCAATGGCCACAATATCTTCCTTTCGTTCCCTTAAAGGAGGAACCTTTAAGGGCACCACGCTTAACCGGTAATACAGATCCTGGCGAAACTGGCCGGCTTTGACCATCTCGTCCAGATCCTTGTTGGACGCGGCAATTACGCGGACGTCTACTTTCACTACTTTTGCACCGCCCAGCCGGTTAAATTCCCTCTCTTGCAGAACGCGCAGAAGTTTCACCTGGAGATCCATGGGGAGTTCACCCACTTCGTCCAAAAAGATGCTGCCCCCGTCAGCCAGCTCAAAGAGACCCCGCCGGCCTTCCCGGGAGGCTCCCGTAAAGGCGCCCGGCTCGTAGCCGAACAACTCGGATTCCAGCAAGTCCCTGGGAATGGCTCCGCAATTTACCTTTATAAACGGCCGGGGCGAGCGCTGCGGGTTGGCCTTGTGGAGCAAATTGGCGACCACTTCTTTGCCGGCCCCCGACTCCCCTAAAATGAGCACGGTCGTGTCCACCGGGGCCAGCCGCCGGGCCAAATCCAGAACGTCGAGCATTTTTTTGCTCCGAATGACGATATCTTCATCTTTCATCAGCGTTATCCGGATCTCGGACAGCTCCGCCTGGTACCGGTCCGCCAGCTTCTGGGACTGCTTCAGTTTTTCCTGGAGGGCGTATAATTCCGTCACGTCGTGGCTGTTGACGATGACCAGCTCCACCTGTCCGTCGGCGCCGAAAACCGGGGCTCCCTGCGTCAGGCAGCGTTTTCTTTTGCCGACTTCCTGGATGATGGAAACGGGGCGGCCCGTGGAAATCACTTTCGTCGAAACATCGTCGTTAAAGATGCCTTCGGCAACCAGTTCCCGCACGTTTTTCCCCACGAACTGCTCTTCGGACAATTCGTAAAGCTGCCGCATGGCCTTATTGGAACGGATTATTTTACCGGTTTTGTCGACGATGCTGATTCCGTTGCAGGAGTTGTAGAAAGCCGCCTCCAATTCCCTTAACTGGCGCTTGACCCGGGCAAGTTCCGCCTGGAGATCGGCCGGCGTTTTCCTTTCCTCTGTCTGCACTGGCTGCTCACCCTCCATCAAATTCCCTTCCTGGTTTCAATAAATTCGTTGCCGGGAACTTTTTTTCCTTTGACCGGCCCAAGACAAATTTTGCTTGCCGGACTCCCGGTACTGTGTTACATTTTAATCGGACACCAAGACCTTTTGAAAGTTGCCGGGCCGCCTAAACGGTTGGCCGACAAACGGATGCCCGGGTTCGCATCGTTAAAAAGCTTCTAATCATTTTTTGATCACTGCTACGGTTTGAAAATCCATCACCAGAAAGGGGATTGATCGGATCGTGATCAGTTGCCCGCGGGAATTTTCCTGCGCCCGGTATGAAATCGTCCTGGCCGCCGGCGAACAGGGACTTTTGTTGCCCCCCTACAAAGGCTCTACCCTGCGGGGCAGCTTCGCCCGCGTCTTTCAAAGGCTGGTTTGCGCAAGGCGCAGCGAGAGCTGCCGGGAGTGCCTGCTCAAGGAAAACTGCCCTTACCACCTGGTGTTTGAAACCTCCCCTCCGCCGGAAACAAAGGCTTTAAGCAAATATTCCAGCATTCCGCGCCCCTTTATCTTAGAGCCGCCCCTGGAACAAAAGACCGATTACGCACCCGGTGAAACGCTCGCCTGCAAACTTACCCTGGTCGGTAAAATCAGAAACCTGCTCCCCTACTTCATCGTAACCGTTGAAGAACTGGGCCGCCTGGGGATGGGCAAAGGGCGGCGGCCGTTTAGCGTGCAGGAAATCGCCGCCCTTGGCCCCGCCGGCGAGCGCCGGACAATTTACCGCGGGACAGAAAAAGTGGTCCATGCGG
>JBFLZY010000069.1:0-14642 GCA_040755975.1 Bacillota bacterium
CGCGCCGGGCTCTACCCGCGGCCGAAAGTGGGGGAGTAAAGGAGGAGGGGCGTAAAGGATGAAAATGAGGGCTGGCATTTGTCCGGGCGAAAGGGTCGGGAGCGAGCCGGACATCCGGCACTCACCGGGGATCAGGTTGCTTCGTTGTCAGCCGGTGCTATTTGAGACAGTAAAACAATAAGCATACTGAGTACCGGTGAGTGCCGGACCAGTCCGGTGGGAAACGATGGCAGAAGATATTTTCAGAGGAGTTTCCCGCGTGGCTGAGATCCTCGCCATATCCGCCCACCGGAGATTGCCCCGGCGGGCGGTTTTCACGTAAAAATGAAAGGATACTCATGAGCGTTTCAGGCCGGGCAGGAATTTGCGGCGATTCATGACGAAGGTGACGATAAATGCGGATAATTATCGGTATAACCGGCGCTTCCGGCGCCATATACGGAATCAGGTTGTTAGAAGTTCTTCGCCGGCAGGAAATAGAAACCCATCTCATTATAACCGATTCCGCCAAAAAAATCATCAGCGTCGAAACGGACTATCTCATCGAACAGGTAGAAGCATTTGCCGATTTCGTTTATGACAACCATGATCTGGGAGCCCCTCTGGCAAGCGGCTCTTTTCCCGCCGATGGAATGATTATCGCACCTTGCTCAATAAAAACTGTTTCCGCCCTGGCTCATTCCTTCAATGATAATTTATTGGTGCGGGCGGCCGACGTTACCCTTAAAGAAAAAAGGAAAATTGTCGTTGTTCCCCGGGAGACACCTTTGCACCTGGGTCACTTAAGGCTGCTCGCAGCTTTAGCGGAACTGGGGGCGGTTATTGTTCCTCCCGTACCGGCTTTTTATCACTTGCCAAAAAGTATTGATGATCTGATAAATCATACTGTGGGCAAGGTCTTGGACCAGTTTGGAATTAAACACCAACTGTTTCGGCGATGGGATGGAATCTGAAGGGAAATCGAGATTCATCGAGCGGATCAAGCACCTGAAAACCGTCCCCGGCGTGGCCGGCGTGCACATCATGGCCGTCGCCCGGGAAGAAGTGGTGCCCCAAATCGTCAAGCGCGCCGGGCTGTACCCGCGGCCGAAAGTGGGGGGATAGATTATCCCTTTTTGCAAAGCAAAAAAGTATAGACAAAAACCACCCTGCAGGATTACATCGCCGGGTGGTTTTTTGTTTTTTTGGATTTCCAATTTTTTTGCCTGGTATTTCCCTTCTTCATGCTTTGCTTTTTTATTATTTTTTTATTGACATTGGGTCATAATTAGGAATAAAATTGTTATGGGCAATAGCTCATAATAGGTTGAGGGGAAAACGGTACAAGGAGGTGTTTTTATTTGAAAATTGCCGTTGCCACGGAAGGAGCCATGGTGGCAGAACACTTCGGGCGCTGCCGGGAGTATACCATTGCCGAGATTCGGGATGGAAAGCTCGCCGGTAAAGTGGTGATTCCGAGTCCCGGTCACGAACCCGGTTTTTTACCCCGCTACCTGGCCGGAATGGATGTCCACTGCGTGATTGCCGGCGGCATGGGGGTCAAAGCGCAAAACCTTTTTCGGGAAGCGGGAATCCAGACTGTGGTAGGCGTAACCGGCCTGGTTGACCGGGTTATTGATGATTTTATCGGCGGCCGGCTGGTTGGCGGGGAAAGTTTTTGCGACCACAGCGGGCACGAATATGGTTGCGGCGGTGGTTGCGGGCACGAAGGCCGCCATTAGTAGTTGAGTGGAAATGAGAGTGCTGTACGGTGCTGAAAAAATCTGAAGGAAGAAGTGAATAAACCGGGAATTGTTATTCCGGTGGCCAAATGAACCAATTCTCAAAGTTTAACCCGTTGGAAAGGAGGTGCTTTGAGGATGCCGTGGGGAAATAGAACTGGTCCCTGGGGCCTTGGCCCGATGACGGGAAGAGCGATGGGTCACTGTGCGGGCTATCCTGTGCCCGGCTCTCTAAATCCTGGCTGGGGTTGGGGTTATGGACCCGGCTTGCGGGGTTATTGGGGCCGGGGCCGTAGACGTGCCCGCTTCTTTGCCTGGGGTTTTCCTCGCCGGGGCGGTGCAGGGTATGACGCTCCCGTTGTTGCGTCGCCGCCTTATCCCGGGGAGCTTGAGCTGCTCAAAGAGCAGGCAGCCTATTTTGAAGAGGCTTTAAGCAACGTTAAAAAAAGGATCGGCGAACTGGAAACCAGGAAAAGAGAAGAGTAAAAAGAAGAGTAAAGAAAGGTAGACGCGCTGGAAGAATAACCAGCGCGCTTTTTTTATTTTCTCTTGAGACAAAAAAAATAATTTAACATAAGTTCATTTAATTATTGACATAATTTCATAATAGGAATAAAATTGTTATGAACTATATTTCGATATTTCAGGAGGTACGCTTTGGTGAAAGTGGCGATCAGTGCGAAAGATAAAAGGCCTGATGCACAGGTAGATCCCCGCTTCGGAAGGTGTAATTACTTTGCTATTGTCGACGTCGAGCAGGAGCAGTGGGACTTTTTGCCCAACCCAGGATTATCTTCCGGGGGAGGCGCCGGAACCTATGCTGCCCATGAACTTGCCAACAGAGGAATACAGGGCGTGTTGACCGGGAGTGTCGGGCCGAACGCCGTAGCGGTCTTGCAGGCTGCCGGCATAGAAGTTTATACCGGAACTCTTCAAGGAGCAATTGCTCTTTACCGGGAAGGGCGTTTAACACCAGCAACGAAAGGGACGGTCAGGTGTTCGTTGTCGTAACCGGCGAAAGAAGGGGAACGGATAAAACTACGATGGCTGCTGCCTTACTTTGGCCAGGAACACCCGAATTAAAAGTGCGGGTGAAAGGATGAGCCGCCGATGAAAGAACTGGTCGTGGTCAGCGGTAAGGGCGGCACGGGCAAAACCTCTATAACTGCCTCGCTGGCTGTGCTGGCCTGGAATAAGGTCATGGTTGATTGCGATGTCGATGCAGCCAACTTGCACCTGTTACTGGAGCCAAAAGAGCGAGAAAAAAAGCCTTTCTATGGTTTACCTAAAGCAGTTATTGAAAAGAAAGAGTGTCTGAAGTGTGCTCTGTGTGAAAACCTTTGTCGTTTTGACGCCATTCGGGGGTTTGCGGTCAATCCTCTGGCCTGCGAAGGATGCGGGGTATGTTTTCACGCCTGTCCCTGTGATGCCGTAAAGATGGTCGATCATTTGGCGGGATACCTTTACCTTTCGGAAACAAAGTATGGTCCGCTGGTCCATGCCCGGCTGGCGGTCGCCGAAGGTAATTCAGGCAAACTGGTGACTTATGTTCGCCAGCAGGCGAAAGAGATTGCAGAAAAAGAGGGGTGCGGCCTGCTTATTACCGATGGTCCTCCGGGTATCGGTTGTCCGGTGATTGCCTGTCTTTCCGGGGCAGACCTGGCTTTGATCGTTACCGAACCTACTTTATCGGGGCTTCACGATCTGGAACGGGTAATGGCGCTGGTAGAACATTTTCAGGGGAAAGCAGCAGTTTGCGTTAACAAATGGGATTTAAGCCGGCGGAACAGCCTGGAGATTGAAGCTATGTGTAAAGCTAAAGGGGTTCCGGTGGTTGGGAAAATACCTTACGATCCGGTTGTAAATGATGCTGTTCGCCTGGGATGCCCGGTGGTGCAGTATAACGGCACCCGGGTTGCCGGTGGAATCGTCGATATGTGGGATGGGCTGGTGAAACTGTTATCCCTGCATTAGGAGGAGCCGGGAGATGCCTATTTACGAGTACAGGTGCCGGAATTGTGGCCTGGTAACCGAGATCTTGGAAGGTGTAGGGGAGAATAGGGAATCACCACGTTGCCGTCATTGCGGAGGGAATATGTTAACCAAAATGATTTCGGCTTCTTTTGTTCGGGTGGGAAGTAAAACGGGCAGCGGGATGAGTTGCCCCTTTCCTGGGGAAGGAAGAAAAGTGCCGGAAGATTGCCACGGCAACTGGCCTGCCAATGATGATTACATAAAGCTGCAGATCGATTAGCAGCTCTTCAGGCGGAAAAAAAGTTGATGGTTTCGGCCACATTTCGCGGAAGTCCAGGCAGGCTTGCTGGAGGCAGTACCGGGGCTCTTCGACAATCCCCTCTTTGCGCACGGCGTTGCAGGGGTCGTGGAAGGTCACCGGTTCGGGGTTGCGGGTGGGGTCGAGCTTTGATTCTTCCTTCTTTGATCCACTGGGCCTGCAGTTGCACGAAGCTGATCACCGGGTAGTCTTTTTTCAGCCATACTTTGCGCCCACCGCAAGTACAATTACTGCTGCGGGGGAGGGGGCGGCCTCCTTTCCATGGGCAAGGATATTTACCCTTACCGGATGGCCAAAGGAAAACTGAAGGCTGAACAAATTGAAAGAACGGGTGCCAAAATCGTGGTGACCCCCTGCCACAACTGCTGGGACCAGTTAAACGACATCATCAAGTATTATAAGCTGGATGCCAGGCTCAGCCACATTCACCACCTGGTCAGCAATGCTTTGGTTTTGCCGGGGGAGAATTAACTTCTAAAAAATTATAAAACGTTTCCTCATTGATTTGCCATCATGGATACAAAATCCCTGCTGGTTGAAAGTAATTTGCCGGGCGGGGATTTTTCGCTTAGGAAAAATTTTTTGTAGATTATTATTGACATAGTTTCATAAAGGACATAAAATTGTTATGGACATTAGTTCAATACCCCGTCAACTGTCGCCTGGGCAATGCCTGGGGGAGGAAAAGGAACAGAAGGAAGGTAGCTGACGAAAGATGTTCGTTGCCGTAGCCAGCGGAAAAGGAGGCACGGGCAAAACCACGGTGGCGACCAGTCTGGCTCTGGCCGTGGCCGGGAAGCGAAAAGTTCAGTTTTTGGATTGCGACGTGGAAGAGCCTAACGGCCATCTTTTTATGAAACCAACCTGGGTCCGCAAAAAACCGGTAACTGTTCTGGTTCCCCGGGTCGATCTGGCGAAGTGTACTTTCTGCGGCCGTTGCGCCGAAGTCTGTGCGTTTCATGCCCTGGTCGTACTGCCTGCGGATGTCTTGACTTTTCCGGGGTTGTGTCATAGTTGCGGCGGCTGCTGGCACTTTTGTCCCGAAGGGGCCATCACCCCCGTGCCGCAGGAGATTGGTTGGCTGGAAGAAGGACTGGCCGGCGAAGTAAACTTTGTGCATGGTCGTTTAAAGGTGGGGGTGGCGATCAGTCCACCGCTGATCCAGGCCGTAAAGGATTGCCGCTCTCCGGACGCAGCAGTGATTGCCGACGTTCCCCCGGGTACCTCCTGCCCGGTGATTAAAGCCGTGGGAGGCGCGGATTTTTGTCTTTTGGTCACGGAGCCCACTCCCTTTGGCCTCCACGATTTAAAACTGGCCGCCGGAATGATCAGGGAGTTGAATATTCCCGGCGGGGTGGTGATTAACCGCTCGAACGGAAAAGATGAAGACGTGGAAAGATTTTGCCGGCGTGAAGGACTCCCCTTGCTCTTGAAGCTGCCCCTGGAGCGGGAAATTGCCGTTGGCTATGCCCGCGGCCTGCCCCTCCTGGCCATCCGGCCCCAATGGGAAAAGGATTTTCTGGCTCTTTGGGCAGCGTGCGAAAAGATGACCCGCCGGTGAAGGAAGTGGTTAAAAAAGGGTTTGACGAAGCGAAGGGTGATAAGGGTGCCTCGACCGCCGAAATGTAGACGCATCGCGTTTATTCCCCAGCAATTGTACTTCCTGCCGTTTGGACCGGCCGGAGAAAGTATCCGCAGGCCGGAGGAAGTGGTGCTTTCGGTAGAGGAGATAGAAGCTCTGCGTTTAAGGGATCTGGAAGGTCTGGAACAGGAAGAGTGTGCGTTGAGAATGAATGTGTCCCGGTCCACCTTTCAGCGCATCCTGGCCGGCGCCAGGACGAAAGTTGCCGATGCGTTGGTGCACGGGAAGGCAATCAGGGTAGGGGGCGGTAATTTTTATCTGGTACCCTTTCCTTATTCCTGTAAAAATTGCGGCTACGAGTGGGAAGCCGTTCCTGTCGAAGAGGGCAATGTTTGTCCCCGGTGCTTCAGCCGGGACGCTTTTTGCCGGGATTGCCGGCGAAAGTCGGGAGGCCGCGGCTGGGGTCGTTGCAGCCGGGGCGGGTGCAACCGCTGAATCCTACGTAAAAATCCTTCCGGATAAAAATTTTTTGGTCATATTCTCTATTGACCGGAATCAGAATCTGGTTTATTATTATATCATTAAAAGAAAGGAGAGGCCAGTATGCCAGGCAACTGGTGCGGAGGCCCGGGCAGTGGACGGGGCAGGGGGACGGGCGGCGGCAGGGGCAGAGGAATGTGTGGGGGCAGGAGCGGGTTTCCGGGCGGGCAGGGAAAAGAGCCTGGCCAAAGCGCCTCCCCGGCAGGAGGACAGGGTGCGGGTTCTTTGACCGGAAACTGCGTCTGCCCCCAGTGCGGCACGCAGGTACCGCACCAGCCGGGGAATCCCTGCACCGGCATAAACTGTCCTCATTGCGGAACGAGAATGATCAGAGGGTAAAGTTATTTTTTTTCCGGCAGGAGCCATCGGTGGAGCAGGGCGGGGTCGTGCACCTCGGGCGGCCGCAGCAGGCGGCGCCATGGCGCGGAACGTTTCCCTGGCTACGTAAGGAGCGGGAAAGAGGCGCTTAATGGTTTCGCTGTGGGAGCGGGGGCATTGCGCGGGATGATCCGCCGGGCCGGGGAGGCGCGCTTCCCACGTGTGACCGCAGCTTTGACATTGATAATCGTAAACGGGCATATTTTTCACCCTTACTTTGATAATTATGAACATGTGTTAATACAAAATGAAGAATGTTAGATACCTGGGTGGCTGGTAGCGTTTTTCGGAGAGAAAAAATCGTTAACTTGCAGCAGGAGTTTCTTTGGATCCGTCGAACAACTTGACTTAGGGAAATGAAATCAAGGTCAGGAAGGCCTTTTTATCCGACCAGGAGGTTGGTTAAAAGGGCCTTTTTGTCTTTCGGAAAACCACAGTGGAAAGAAGTTTTTCATTTCGGGGAAGTAGTAAAAAATGAGAGCTTAAAGGAGGTCGTTTTTGCATGCCCAAAATAATGATCAGCGGCCGGGGCGGCAGCGGCAAGAGCACGCTGGTGACTCTGCTGGCGCGTGTACTGGGCGGGCGGGGAAAGGTTCTGGTGGTGGACACCGACGAGTCGAACGTGGGCTTGCCCGGGATGCTCAGGCAGGAGCTGCCGGCGATGACTTTAATGGGTTGCCTGGGTGGGAAGCCGGCGGTGCGCGAAAAGCTGCTGGCTTCTCTTCAGAAGGGAGGGGGCGAAAATCCGGGCTTTTTTGTGAAAAATTTGAGTTTGCCAAGCCTGCCCCCGGAATGTATCAGCGGTGGGGACGGGCCGATCCGTTATCTACGGATCGGCAAAATCGAACACAGCATGGAAGGCTGCGCCTGCCCGATGGGGGCGGTGGCACGCTCATTTTTAAAGCAACTGGTGGTGGAGCAAGATGAATGGGTGATCGTAGATACCGAGGCCGGCGTGGAGCACTTTGGGAGGGGGGTGCTGGAAGGCGTGGACGTGGTGGTGATGGTCGTCGATCCTTCGCACGAAGCGATCTTGCTGGCCGATAAAGCCAGGATGCTGGCCGCGGAGGCAAAAAAGGATTTTCTGGCGGTTTTAAATAAGGTTGACAACAGCACGGAGCCCTTTTTGCGCCGGGAGTTGTCCGCCCGCGGCATCCCGGTGGGGGGCGTGCTCAATTTCTCGGCAGAAATCATGCAGGCAAACCTCATCGGTGACCCGCTGGAGGAGGGCGCTTTGAGCGGGCAGGTGAGCCAGCTGATGAGCAGCCTGGGCAAATTTACCGGTCAGTAAGCCGGTAAGCTATCCGTTCAAAGTTGAGGTAAATAGTGAAAATTCAAGGGGATGGAAACGTGATGCGAGAACCGCGCCGGAAAGAGCAATTCATCTCTCTGCCGGTGGTATCGAGCGGCTTTAACGGACGGGAAAGGAATGGACGCCGGTGAAACAGGTTGCGCAGGCGGTGGGGAGCGTCGCCGGGGAACGGCCGGAAAAAATCCCGGAAAAATACTTGCGGTACATCCGGAAAAAAACGGTGATTATCGGCTTGCTTGCTGTTTTCACCGTGGTTTTGAGTATTTACGCCCTGAACGCCGGCTCGGCGGAGCTTTCCCCGGCCCAGGTCTTGCGGACGTTGCTGGGCAAAGAGGGGGGGCGTGCGCAGGTCATTATCTGGAATATCCGGCTCCCCAGAATTATCGCCGGCGTGGTGGCCGGGGTGGGCCTGTCCGTCGCCGGGTGCGTGATGCAAAACATCTTGCGCAACCCCCTGGCTTCCCCCTTTACCCTGGGCATCTCGCAGGGGGCGGCTTTCGGCGCCGCCCTCGCCATCGTTGTCCTGGGCGCCGGGAGCACGCAGAGCACCAGCGCCGATGCGGTGGTGATCAACAACCCCTATCTGGTTACCGTGTCCGCCTTTTTCTGGGCGCTGGCGGCGACCCTGGTGGTGCTTTTGCTGGCCAGACTTAAAGGGGTGTCCCCGGAGGCCATGGTGCTGGCCGGGGTGGCCCTGGGTTCTTTGTTTGCCGCGGCGACGACGATCGTTCAATATTTTGCTCAGGACGTTCAGGTGGCCGCCATTGTGTTCTGGACCTTTGGCGATCTGGGGAGGGCTTCCTGGCGGGAAGTAAAGATAATGACCATCCTCATCGGGATTGCCGTAACCTATTTTCTGTATCACCGGTGGAATTACAACGCCCTGGACAGCGGGGAGGAAACGGCCAAAGGTCTGGGCGTAGAGGTAGAGAAGATCCGGTTAAACGGTATGTTCATCGCTTCTTTAATCACTGCCGTGGCGGTTTCCTTCCTGGGGATTATCGGTTTTATCGGGCTGGTCGGGCCGCACATGATGAGAAGGTTGATTGGCGGCGACCACCGTTTTTTGATTCCGGGTTCCGGCGTGATGGGGGGTCTTTTGCTTTTGGCTGCCGATACGCTGGCCAGGACCGTGATTGCGCCGGTGGTGCTGCCGGTGGGAGCCGTCACCTCCTTCCTGGGCGCACCGCTGTTTCTTTATCTTCTTGCCAGGGGGTACCGGAGAAAATGATCTTGTCCGTTCAAGGGGTGGAATTCACCTACCCCAGCCGGGCCGTCTTAAAAGAGATCAGGTTTACCGTGGAAAAGGGGGATTGCCTGGCCATTCTCGGCCCCAACGGGGTGGGGAAGTCCACGCTTTTAAAATGCGTCAACAAGATCTTAAAGCCCCAAAAGGGGACGATCTTGATTGAAAAAGACGAACTCCGGAAGCTGGGCCGGCCGGAGGTGGCCCGGCGGATCGGCTACGTCGCCCAGCGCAGCGAAGGCGGCCGGGTCACGGTGTTTGACGCCGTAGTATTGGGCAGAAAACCGCATTTAAAGTGGGACGTATCCGCCAATGATCTGGAAATTGTGCACCGGACGCTGCAGCTCATGCAGCTCGATCACTTTGCCTTGCGTTTTCTTGATGAGTTGAGCGGGGGCGAACTGCAGAAAGTGGTGATTGCGCGGGCCCTGGCCCAGGAACCGCAGGTGCTTTTGCTCGACGAACCGACCAGCAACCTGGATCTGAAAAACCAGCTGGAGGTCTTGAGGATCATCAAGGGGGTGGTTGCGGAAGAAAACATTGCCGCCATCGTCACCATGCACGATTTAAATCTGGCCGCCCGGTTTGCCGGCAAGTTCCTGCTGCTAAAGGGCGGGACCGTCTTTGCGGCGGGCGGGTTCGAGGTGATGACGCCGGAAAATATCGAGGCGGTTTACGCCGTCCCCGTGGCCGTGGAGAGGTTGCGGGACGTCCCGGTGGTTGTTCCCTTGTAACGGCATGCATCAAAAAATCAGTTAAGCATCTGCGATGAAAACCTTCCTGATTAGATTTTAAAAATCTTTGCGTTCTTTGCGTCTTTGCGGTCAAGTTAATGAATTTTCGATAGGAGGTTATGGAAGGTGCAGAAAAGAATTAGTGCCCTGCTGATGATCCTGGCCGCCTTTTGCCTGGCGGCGGCTTTAGGCGGGTGCTCGGCGCAAAGCGAACAAAAGCCGGCGGCGCCGCAGAACCAGAAAATGAAAGTGACGGACATGGCCGGCCGGGAGGTCGAAATTGCCGCTCCCGTGCAAAAGGTGGTGGCCATTGGCCCCGGGGCGCTGCGGCTGGTCTGCTATGTCCACGGCGCCGAAAAGGTAGCGGGGGTGGAAGAACTGGAGAAAAGGCAGCCCACCGGCCGGCCGTACATCCTGGCCTACCCGGAGCTGAAAAACCTTCCCGCCATCGGGCCGGGGGGACCCGATTCCACGCCCGATGCCGAAAAGCTGGTCAGTGTCCAGCCGGATGTGATCTTTGCCGCTTACCTCGTGGACAAGGCAAAGGCGGACACCCTGCAGGCAAAAACCGGCATTCCCGTGGTGGTGCTGAGCTACGGCCAGCTGGCGACTTTTGATCAGGAAGTTTACAAGTCTTTAGAACTGATCGGTAAAATCACCGGCCAGGAAAAAAGGGCGCAGGAAGTGGCGAGCTACCTGGAGCGGTGTCAGAAGGAATTGTACGACCGCACCAAAGACATCCCGGAGGACAAAAAGCCCAAAGTCTACGTGGGGGCCCTGGGCAGGAAAGGAACGCACGGCATCGAAAGCACGCAGGGCCAGTATCCGCCCTTTGTAGCTGTAAACGCGAAAAATGTGGTTGACGAGACAGGCAAAAAGGGGGGCATCTCCATTGACCGGGAAAAGCTGCTCAGCTGGGACCCGGACATAATTTTCATCGACGAAGGCGGCTTAAACCTCGTGCGGGAAGATTACCGGAAGAACCCTCAATTCTATCAATCGCTGACCGCAGTGAAAAAAGGACAGCTTTACGGACAGATTCCTTACAATTACTACACGACGAACATAGACACGGCCATTGCCGATGCCTATTACGCCGGAAAGGTAATCTACCCTGAACAGTTTAAGGACGTTGATCCGGCCAAGAAAGCGGACGAAATTTACGAGTTTCTCCTGGGCAAGCCGGTGTACGCTCAGATGGCCAAAGACTTCGGCGGGTTTAAAAAGTTAACCCTGGAATAATCAGGAATGAAGAATTGCTTTCCTCAACGCACGTCCGGAAAAACGATCTATTTCCATAGGCCGCCGGGGCGTAGCCTGGTACCCGGATGGTCATCCCGTGTTCCTCCTATCATCCTTTCTAATCTTGTTTATGCAGTGATCAGAAAGGGAAAAGTGATCAGTGAGTGCCGGGTTATCCGCTCATTTCGAGGGGGGTGGATCACTTGCAATTAAAACCCATCGGCGTTATTCACTCGCCGTTTAAAACCCCCGGGGAAGCGCCCTTCCAGGGGCGCCTTACCCGGGAAACAGCCACTCTGGAAGTCTTTGCGGAATTTGCCGCCGGGCTGAAGGACGTCGAGCAGGCCAGTCACCTGATTGTTCTTTACTGGTGCGACCGGGCGGACCGGGAAAGGCTGCAGACCCGTACCCCCCACGGTCCGGAGATCCGCGGCGTTTTTGCCTGCCGCTCCCCCTCCCGCCCCAACCCCATCGCCTTTTGCGTGGTGGAACTCCTCGGGCGGGAAGGAAACCGCCTGCTCGTGCGGGGGTGCGACGCGCTGGACGAAAGCCCGCTGCTGGACATCAAACCGTATTCTCCCGGCATTGATTCGTTTCCGGAAGCCAGGCTGTCCTGGTTTAAGGCATAACGCTACGTCTTCGTTATTGATCTGACGTAACCGGCCCCGGCGATGCAGGCCGTTCGGCAAAAAAAGAATAGCCGCGGCAGGGCTTGCCGGCGTTGGCTATCTTGAACGGAAGACGACAGCGGGAGGACGTGGACGGTAACCTTGCGGCCGGGTGGTAAGTTTCAGGACGGTACACCCTCAAACGCCGAAGCGATGATTTTGATCTGTTCCGATAGAATAAGTTTTTAGAAGGGGGATTGCTTTGTGAAAAAGGTTTCCTGGTTTGTCGCCGGGATCGTTCTCGCTGGCTTTCTGCTGGCTATTTTCGGTTGCGCGGCGAAAGAAGGCAAAAAGTTAAAAGTGGCTGCGGGGACGTCCCTGATTGCCGGCATCGTGCAGGAAGTGGGCAAAGATAAGGTAGAGGTGGTCACTATTGTTCCTCCTGCCGTCTGCCCCGGGCATTTTGATTTAAAACCGGGCGACGTGCAGAAGCTGGCCGACGCAAAGCTGTTTTTCCGCCACGACTGGCAGGGAAAGATGTTCACCCAGGATTTAATTGCTTCCGTGCATAATAAAGATCTGCAGGTGGTGGAGGTGGCTGTCCCCGGTAACTGGATGGCGCCGCCGGTACAAAAAGAGGCGGTGCAAAAGATTGCCGCCATTTTGAAGGAAAAGGACCCGGCCAACCAGACCTGGTATACGCAAAATGCCGAGCGCCTGCTTTCCCTGATCGAGTCCAAAGGCCGGGAAAACCGGGAAAAGCTGGCCGCAGTCGACGCAAAAGTCATTTGTTCGGACATGCAGGCGGGGTTTTTGAAGTGGGCCGGTTTTGACGTGGTGGACACTTACGGGCGGCCGGAAGAGTTGAATCCCCAGAAATTGCAGGGGCTAATCGAAAAAGGGAAACAGGCGGGGGTGAAACTGGTGGTGGATAACCTGCAGAGCGGGCCGGACGCCGGCAAGGGCCTGGCCGAAGAGCTGGGTGCGGTCCAGGTGACCATTTCCAACTTCCCCGGGGGCCTGCCGCAGACGGATACCTGGGCTGCCGCCCTGGACAAAAACGTGGAACTTCTCCTGGAGGCGCTCAAGAAAAAGGGTTAGTTATCGCGATCCAGGCGGGATAGCCGATCCGTGCGGGTGGTTGAAGCAAAGATGTCCGTTGTTCTTTTGCGCCCTTTAGCGCCTTTGCGGTGAATCTCGCAGGGGGGAGAACAAAAACGAAGCCGCAATTTACCGCGTTTACGGAGGACGTGATTAAAATTGAAAACGCCGTGGTTTCTTACCGGGAGGACGTGGCCCTGCGGGGGGTTTCGCTATCCGTGGGTAAAGGTGAACTGGTGGGCATCATCGGGCCTAACGGAGCGGGGAAAACCACCCTGCTCACGCTGGTGAACGGACTGGGGAAACTTCTTTCCGGGCGGGTGGAAGTGCTGGGCCGCCCGCTGAACGGCGGGTGCCCGGCAGCTTTACGCCGCCGGATTGGCTACGTGCCACAGCTTCAGAATATCGACCCCCGGATGCCGGTAAGCGCCCGGGAAGTGGTTATGATGGGGCGCTCCGGTCGCCTGGGCTTGCTGCGCCGGCCCGGCCCGGCCGACCACCAGGCAGTGGATAAGCTGTTGCAACTGGTGGGCATGAGCCACCTGGCCTTTCGCCCCATCGGCCACCTTTCGGGGGGCGAGCAGCAGCGGGTGGCCATCGCCCGCGCCCTGGCCCAGGAGCCGGAAATCCTGCTCTTAGACGAGCCGACGGCCTCCCTGGACCGCCGGGCGCGGGCGGGAATCATGACCCTGGTCGGCGAGATCCACCGTTCCCGCCGCCTGACCACTTTGATGGTGACCCACGAACTGAAGACGGCGGAGGCCGTTTGCGACCGGCTGATTTTAATGAAGGAAGGATGCATCTGGGCCCAGGGCAGGCCGGAAGAAGTCCTCCGGGAAGAGTATTTAGAGCTTCTTTACAGTGACGACGGGGTTGAATCTGGAGTAAAAAAGTAAGGAGCAGGTGCCGTGGACATCTTTACTTACCAGTTCATGCAAAACGCCATCCTGGCCGGCCTGCTGGGCGGCGTGGCCTGTTCTTTAATCGGGGTGTTTGTGGTTACCATGAACCTTTCCTTTATCGGGGTGGCCATCTCCCACGCCGCTTTTGCCGGGGCGCTCTGCGGAGCCTGGCTGGGCTTTGAGCCCGCGGCGGGGGCCTTGCTCTTCAGCCTGGCGGCGGCTGCAATCATTGGGCCGCTGGCCGACCGGGGGGAATTCAACCCCGATACGCCCATCGGGATCATTTTTTCCGTGACGATGGGTCTGGCCTTTTTGTTTATGGGCCTTTTGCCCGGCCCCAAAACCCAGGCGCTGGAGCTGTTGTGGGGGAGCATCCTGACCGTTCACGACCGCGACCTGGTTTGGCTCGCCCTCGTAGCGGCGGTCGTCCTGCTGGTGCTCACCCTCTTTTTTAAAGAAATCCAGGCGGTCATCTTCCACCGGGAAGCGGCCCTGGCCGTAGGTATTCCGGCCCACCTGATTTTTTACGGCCTGCTCTTTTTAACCGGGGCAACCATCACCGCGTCTTTGCGCAGCATCGGCGGCCTGCTCATTTTTAACCTCATTCTCAATCCCGCCGCCGCCGCTTACCAGCTTAGCTACAACCTGCGGACGATGTTCTTTCTGTCCGCTTTGTTTGGCCTGGTTTCCACCTGGCTGGGGCTTTTGGTTTCTTATTTGCTAAATGTTCCCAGCGGAGCGACCATCGTGATTATTTCCGCCCTGGTTTTTATCGCTGCCGCCGCTTTTTCCCCTAAACGCAAGGTGAAGAAGTGGCGGGTAGGGGAAGGTCCGGCCGCCGGCGGGGGGTTTCTGAGAAATGTGCGCATTGTTCCTACACAATGCCAGGCAGTAATGCCTGAATAAAAGTAGGCGTCAGGCATACCTGACGAACTGTGTTTCCGAATCGTCGGGTGAAATCCCCGAATGCGTAGAAAGTTGGC
>JBFLZY010000070.1:0-14324 GCA_040755975.1 Bacillota bacterium
CGGCGGTGTTCACGCCCGCCTGTTCGAGGACGTTTTTGATCTCGCTCAGCTTGAAGCTGGTCGCCCGCACGTCGCCGGGGATCTCTTCGATGAACTTGCCGGCCCCGGGGAACTTTTCGGCCAGCTCGGTGAGGAGCCTGGCCACGTTGTTCCGCATGGCCAGGTTGGTGAAAACGTAAGCCTGCCTGACGGCGCTTTCGATGGGGTCAATGACGGTCCGGCCGGAACCTTTGAGGCCCTTTACCGGCTGCGGTAGGTCCGCCAGCCGGCGCTTGCCGAAGCGCCCTTCCTCTTCGAAAACCCGGTAAAGGGGGACGTATTCCTCGCTGGAGGACAGGATCTTCGCCCTTGCCTCGGGGCTGACCAGCCCGCTTCTCTCCAGCATGTCCACCAGGCTTTTGAACCAGCCCTTCAGTTGCTCGTGGATCTGGTCGAATTCGGGGTTCTTTAAGCGTTGAATGGTCGCGTCCGCGTCCGCTTCGCTGAAGGGGAAGGCTTTGATGTCCCTCCCGGCGGCCTTCTGCCGGTAAAGTTCCTTCACCCGTTTGGCGGTGACGTAGGCGCCGAAGTCCCGGTATTTTTCCCTGGTGTTCAACGGGGAGATGATCTCTTTGAGGGAGGGTCCGATCACGTTGTAGTTTTCGTCAAGCTGGCCCTTCCAGATGAAGGTATGCGCCAACCGCCCGTTGTCCCGGAGCAAAACGGCCTGCTTGTAGGGGTCCTCGGGAGCGGGAAGGCGTTTGCCGCCGGTGATCGCCTGGACGGTATCATGGAGGGGCTTTAGCTCGTCAAAGACCCTTGTGTAAAAAACCTGCCAGAGGGATTTGATCTTCTCCTTAACGTTCAGCGGCTCCCGCTCCGGTTTATCGAAGCTGAATGACATGGCGGCCTTTACCCTGCTTACGGGGTCGGCCCGCAGGTAGGCGTGGATCTGCCCCTGGGCCTGCTTTAGGGCGCTTTCCAGGCGGGGGATACCGGAGAGTTTGGATTCGAAGAAGGTGTAAAAGTTTGGGGCCTCCCTTTGGGCCGCTTCCCTGTCACCCAGGTAAAGGCGGGTGAATTCGGCCACACCTTCTTTGCGCGCCTGGGCGGGGGGATAGTTCTTCCCAGTGGCCCGGCCCAGCTTGATCAGTTCGGCGTCAAAGGCGGGGTCGGCCAAGCCGAACATCCTGTCCAGGTGGTGGCCCGCCTCGTGGGCGATCACCGGCAGATCTTCGGCCAGCTTCGTGCGGATCACTTCCTCCCGGTTCTTGTAGATGCCGACGGCTTTCTGCTGGTAGCGACCGATCCGCAGTGGAACGTCCAGAATTTTTTCCAGATAGTTGACTATCGCCCGCCGGGCAGGGGCCTCGCCTTCGCCCATGATTTCCATGCTCGGTGGGCGGGTTGCCATGGTTTCCGCGCCGCCGGGGGCTTCCGCCGTTTCGGGCAGTTCCGGCCTGGGCAGTTCGGTTCTGGTTTTAAGCAGTTTTCCGGCGGTCTTTCCGATGGCGCGGGCGGCCACGTCTCCGCCGCCGAAAAGGGCCGCACCGACGGCCGCTTCCTTGCCGATCTCCGGGAGGGGTTCGCCTTCGGCGGCGGCCTTGACGCCTTCGTAAACCGCGCCGGAGGCAGCGCCCGGGGCGGCGGCCTTCGCTATCTTTGCCGGCAGGCTGGTCGCCTTGGGAATCAGCCTGGTCGCTGCCTTGCCTACCGTTCCGTACAGGCCGGAAATGGGAACAAGAGAACCGGCCAGCTCCCCGGTGCCGGCGGCAATTTTCTCGCCGGTGGTTTCCGGAACGGGGGGAGGGGGCGGTTCCACGCCGAAAAGCCTGCTTATACCTTTTTCGATCAGGCCGCCCGGACCGCCTAAGCCGAAAGTCATCCCTTTAACGAGGCCCTCGGAAGCAAGGCCAAAAATCCCCCCTGATGTTCTCTCCCTGGTTTTGGCCAACGCCTCTGCCAGTTGCGCCTGCCGGGCTTCCTCTTCCATCTGCTGCCTGTACTTTTCTACGCCTTCGCGCCCTATTTTTCTGTACGCTTCCAGATCGATTTCAAAAGGTTTCAACGGCATAGGTATTACCTCGCTTTATTCTTCTCTTGATATAAAAAAGGATTATCGCCTTTATAAGGTAATTTTATCATACTGTGGTATTCATTGAAACAGGAAATGGCCGGCCGCACTCGGGGCAGACCTCCTGCGAATTAACCACCGTGAACAGGATTTCCTCCACGTCCTTTATGGTTAGCTCTTTCCAGGAACGTTCTTTCCAGACGATGGCTAAGGCGGTCAGCACCTTCTTGCCGAAGGCGCGCCACAGGTAAATGGTGTACATGTACTCTTCCAGGGTGAGGGGGCGGTCGAAAACCAACTCGAAAAGCTTGCCTATCTCATTTTGAGACGTGGGGTTAGCGAATTCCAGAGTGTGAAAAAGGGATTCGGCGACGAGCTTTTCTTTTTTAAGGCGCTCTTTTTTCTTTTTCAGCCGCCACTCACGCTGGTAAGCGTAGAGTTTGGCCCTGTCTTTATACGGCATGTTAAGCCAACCACCTGTAAAAGCGTTCTCCGTCCTCCCTGGTGAACACCCTAACCGGCAAAGCCTCTTGAATGGCCTCCAGGTCCGCTTCAATTTCCGCGGTGCTCAGTTCGTCGGCCTCTACCGAAAGAATTTTGTTTTTGAGGTACACGGGGTGGGCAATACCCACTCCTTTTTTGGCCAGGGCTAAAAGGCCGACGGCCAGAAGTTTTTGTCGCATGGGAAGCAGTACAAAATAGGGATAGTCGAAAAGTTCCTTTAGGGTCATTTATTGTCCCCCCTTCGCTTTTGAGAAGTCATGTCTCCGGGCACCCGGGCCGCACACCACGCCATCGCACCATGTTTCAACGTAATCCTCGGCATCGTAAATTTCTCTTTCACCACGAATTTTCACCTGCAGGCGTTCGTTCAGAAGCCTTAATTCCTCGTCAATTTCCTCATTGCTCCGTTGCCTGACAGGCTGGGGGTCCTCTCTTGATTTCTCTGGTAGCCGGTAATCTGAAAATAAGTCGGCCAGCTTGACACCCAGGACGTCCGAAAACTTCTTGTCGGTGTCATAGCCCCAAGGGGTGCGCCCCCAGGAGTTTTCCGCCCTCTCTACCTGCAAGATTGAATTGACGTGAAGGTTCATCTTTTGCGACAGTTCTTTAACCGTCATGCCCGCTTTTTCCCTGTAATAACGCACGTTGTTGGTTCCCATAAAATCTTCCTCCTTTGCATAATATAAAGCCTTTTATATTGTGCCGCCGGTTTACCAGCAAATGGCCCGGATGCCACCACAAAAACAGCCGCCAGAAAAATTAAGTATGCTCTGAATACCACAAGACTACCCCCTTTTCGTGTCGGTATTTTAGGAAGCCGCTTCCCAAATTAACTTCCCTTCTGTAGTCCCAAACGGTACCGCCGTAAAAGCCTTTCCACCTCTTTAACGGTCAGTTTTTGCCTCTCGGCAACCTCTGCTACCTCTGCGCCGACACGCCGGATTAGCTCCACATCCCTAAGTCGCCCCAGTTCCGCCAGTACGGAAGTTTTAGCCCGGTCCCTTTTCGCGTCGTAGAAATATCCGAAACAAGGAAGGTCCCTTAGCGCGTTCAGCGCCTCCAGCGCGTACATCTGGTTAAGCCGTTGCCGGTGGCATAACCTGGGGTACATCTTGCGCAACCCGTCATAGATGAAGTCAGGTGCCGCTTTTGGCCTGCCCCTGCCCAATCCGCCGCCTCCTTTCCGCTTGCTGCCGCCGCCCAAAGTTCCAGGTCGCGGGAGAGTAGATTGACCAGTTCTGCTTCGGTAAGAAACAAAGTTGTTTTCGTCATCCGGACGGGGATCAATTTTTCCCGTTTTGGTTTACCGGCCAGGTAAGGCGGCCTCCTTTGTCGTAAAATTGCCGTCAACGCTTCGGAGTGCTTGCGGCGCAAGGCTTCCGGAAGCACCCCCTGAGTATAAATCAGGGTGTATGGCTCCGCGCCGGCCGCCCGGGCTGCCAGAATGGACCGGGGTACGCCTCGAAAAGCTGCCGGTTAACCCGCTCGAATTCCGCAGTGGTCCGCCGGATGGCGGCCATGTCCTTCGCCCGGAAGGCTGCCCTTACCGCGTCCAGGGCCTCAAGGCAGGCCTGCCAGAGTTCGGGCCTATATGCCTGCGCCCACTGGATAGCACCGAAGGGATATTGCTCGTTCAGCCGGACCAAGGCCTCCGCAAAAAGTTGTTGGGCCTTTTCGGAGTCGAAGGGTTCCTGACTTTGCAGGTAAGCGATTGCCTCCGCTTTGCGGGTTTTTAGTTCGGCCAGCAGGGGGGCCGCCGCAGCCGGGTCCGGCATCGCGCCGGCAATGAGTTTGTAGTTTATCCTGTCCCCGGCTAATGTGAATTGATAGCCCATCTCTTGGAGTTTAATAATGCAGTTCACGGGCCGGCCTCCTTCTCTTTGTTTTTCAACAAAAGGGCAAAAGTCAGCGCCCGCCAGAAGCTGCGCTCCGTTGCCAGTAAAGCGTTTTCGAAGCAGTTTTTTAATATGCCGTAGTCCGCGTTTTCCGGGGGAAACGTTCCTGGAGAAAGCAGGGCGTCGGCAATGGCATCGCCGAGTAAAGTTCCCAGCGCCCCCTCTCTTGCGCATTTTGAACAGACAGAGACATAGGAATCGCCTGCCCAAAAGCCGCCTATCGCCTGGTTTTCACCGCAAAACAGGCAAGGGGTTTTAAAGAATTCTTCCGTATTTGACAATCTGGACATTTTAATTCCTCCGTCGGGGAATTTTTATGTGCGAATTTCTTATTTGCTTCATTTAGCTGTTTTTTGCTTTTAATAGCTTGTTCTGCCTTTGTTTTTTATAGAATGATGTATATGATCAAAACGATCAAACCGATCAAAGTTCCCCGAAACGCCTTGCGGCTGTTGGCTTTCTCATTTCTACACCGATCAAAGTTCCGATCAAAGTTCCCCCTCAAAAATACCCTCGGGGCCTTGTGGCTGTTGGCTTATAGGACATTTACCCCCCCGATCAAAGTAAGAACCATTCCTACTTTTACCACTTTGATCACTTATACCACCTTGATCACTTTTACTACTTTGATCGATAATTGTTGTGTACTTACCGTAGCCGGCAACAGCTATCTCCCCTGCCTTGCTCATTTTATAGAGCAATTGGGCGATTGCCTGATAAGGCTTGCCCAGAACCGTTGCTACTTCCTTTGGCGCGAGGGGCTTGTTCGCTTCCCGCAAAACGTCAATGATTTCCCTCCGTTCTTGGGTAAGCCGGTATTCCTCGGCACTTCCCATAATGTGCCATGACGTAGTGTGCCGGTCAAACTCCAGGGCCAGTTCTTTCTCTTCAAAGTCCCGGCCAACGGCAAAAAGTTCCGCGTCCGCCTTTCCCCTGCTTCTCTTTAGCACCCACGTTGTGTCTGCTGCACCTGTAACACCGGTTGAACCGGAAACGGAATCCAGAATATCAAGGTATCCCTGCTTATTCTGATGGTGAAGAATCAAAACAGCCGCGTTGTGCCGGTCGGCCAGGGTCTTTAAACTTCCCATAACGGAATAGTCTTGCTGGTAAACATCCCCGTTCCTGCGTCCAGGGGGGCGCATTTTCGCCAGGGTGTCGATAATCAGGAGTTTTGCGTTATGCGCCTGGATAACATCTTCCAATGCCTGCAATCCACCCTGGTCAAGCCGGGGAAACTCAGTGAAGAAGTGCAATGCCTGCGGGGCCTCCTCACCTTGCAGAGCGGAAGTTAGCCTGTTTTTCAGCCGCCGGGGGCTATCTTCGAGGGCCAGGTAAAGGACGTGCCCCTTTGCCACCTTGATTTGCCCCAATGCCACGCCGCCGCTGGCAACGGCAACAGCAACACCTAAAGCCAACCAGCTTTTCCCGATTTTTGGCCGTCCGGCCAGGATGGCCAACCCCTCCGGGAGAAGGCCGGGAACAACCCAAACCGGGTCCGGAAAGTTCTTGCAAATTAGTTCTGTTGCTGAAATGCCTAGCGGTGTCTTTGTTGCGCTTTTCAAGGGTTTAATTACGCTTGGTTTTTTGCCGGCGGCAAGCAGGTCATCAATTCCCTTGCCGTCCCTTATGTCCCACTTTTCTAAAAGCACCTGGAAGCCCTCGCGGGCTAACTCCTGAATAGTGCATTTTAAGGCGCGGGCAACGTGTGAATTTGTGCCGGCGTCGGCGTCGAAGGCCACCAGAACAGTTCTTGCGCCCAGCTTTTTTAGTACCGGTGTAGCCTGGCGCCAGCATGAAACGCCGGGGATCGAAATAGTCAGAGTTCCACTTAAAACGGTCGTTACGTCGGCTTTTAACTCACCCTCCGTCACACGGACGGTTGACGTGTCACCGGAGAATTTTGGGACATGTACCGAATTGGCCGGGCCGGGGCCGCCGTGGCCTTTTGAAGAAAGCCATTTATATTTCCCGGTATCGTCAGGTTCGTCAAGACGAATTTTGAGGCCGGTAATTTGTCCCTGGAAATTTCGGATGGGGATCAGGATTCCGGGTGATCCTGCTATGCTCCAGTACGGTTTTTCATTGCTGTTGTTGAGATAGAAACCGGGTACGGAAGCGATCACGTCCTGGCCGTAAACATCTACCAGGATCTTGGTTAGCCCGCTCCGCCCGCGCAAAGGAAGGGTCCGATAACGGTTCGCTTCGATTGCTTCCTGGGTTAAGCCGCGCCGCAGCAGGTCTTCGCGGTGTTTCGCGCTCAGTTCAAGGTTTTTTAGAAGTTCGGTGTAAACCTTGTGAAGAACCCCATCAGCCGCCCGGGCAACCTTCGGCTGCTCCGGCGGCGGGTTGATTTCCATCGGCTCTCCGTTAAGCCGGTATAGCCACCCTTCGCCGCCGTCCTTGCAAATGATATGCTTCCCCGCGCCGTTGTTCACCCGGTGGCAGAAAACGGCCGCGCCGTCGTCGGTGACAGAGCACCAGCCCGTCTTGCCGCAAATCGGACAGGGATTTTTTTTGCTGGTTTCAATCCAGGCCATTTTTTAACCTCCACGCCGCCCATCAGCCGCCGCCGGGGTTTTATTGCTCAGTTTGCCGCTCCAACCACCGAACAAGACCGGCCTTGTTGATCTTCCACCGCCGGCCCACCCGTAGCGCAGGAAAGCCCTTTTGGTGGACCAACTGAAGCGCCGCCCGGTACCCGCAATTAAAAAATGCCTCCAGGTCGGGTAACTCCATGATGTCCGGCAGGTCCTCCAGTTTGCGTCTTTCCATGGTCCCCCTCCTTAGCGGGACGCCCGGGCCTGGTCGTCGGCTTCGGGCATTTCTGTAAAAAGAAGGTCAGCCTTCACGTGAAAAATCTTAGCCAATTTCCGCCTATACGCAGGCCAGGGATGAACGCGCCCGCGCTCCAAATTACTTAGCGTACTTTCCGCAATGCCGGAACGCCTGGAAAGCTCTCGAATCGTCATCTTCCTCTTCAGCCTTTCCGCGCGTAACCTGAGCAAATCCGTTCCCTCCTTGACAAATCTTAATTTAAAGGTTAAATTAGATACCGGAGAAAGTGAATACCCCTAGACGAACACTGACGAACAGGGGGAAAAGACATGCTCCAGGTCCGGGTAAGACTAAAAATGGAACAGCCGATATGCCGCGCCCGCGTTGAATTTTATCCCAGGCCGGAAAAGGAAATGGCCGATTTTGAAAAACTCTTGCTCTCCTGTCAGCAGGACATGGTCGAATTGGCTTCCTTGGCAGCGCATTTAGAAAACGACAAGCGCCCCGTAACGATTGAGGAAACCCCAGGCAAACTCCGCCTGACGCGGGATATAATTCCCGAAACGATATACTCCGCAGTCGCGATAGAACCGGGGAAGACGGGGAGGTCTTTTAAGTTTAGCAACCTGGAAGCAATAAAATATCTTGAAGAAAAGTTTGAAGGATATAAAGAATTTGCACGAGAAATTCTGGATTTGGCGGTGGAAACCGGCGGGAAAAGTTTGTTCTACCGCCCCGCCGTGGTTTGGGAAAGCGCGGAAGGTTCTATTCAGCTTGGCAAGGAATTTACCGACGAAATAGTCGCGCTTGCGCTTGAAGCAGCAGCCGGGAAATATTTGGAGTACGGCAGCCTGGCAGAAAAGCTGGCCGGGTTTTATAACAAGTGGGGGCCTCTTTTTAAAGAAAAAACTGTATCCGAAGATGTGATCCGGCATCGGCTGATTCTTCTTGCCTGGTCTGCTATTTGCTGGAGATACTCCGACCAGATCGATTATAAAATACTGGACCATATCTTGATGAAACCTTTGGAAGAAGCAAAGAAAGCGTGGCTTGAATGCGATGATCTTTCTCGGCTGGAGGGGTTTGTCCTTCACGGATATCTTTCTGGCAAGTTTTCTTTTGCTCCGGTTGAGAAGGGTAAAAAAATTGTTGGTGGTTATCTCGTGCTTTTGCCGGCAGAATTCCCGGATCGGAAAAGGAAGGAAAGGGTAGTTTCCTGGTTAAGAAATATAGTTTTAAAAAGCGTGAGAAGGATACTAAACAGCGTGGAGTATAGAACTTATGCGGATCGCAAAGGCAACTTACAACTCACTGCCCAGCCCAAGGACGCCTATTCCCTGGCGCTGCTCCGGATTATCTGGGGGGACGGCAGCGGGCTTAAAAAATGCGCCTGCGGCTGCGGTCTATATACACCCCATAAGTGGTATCATCCCAGCCATGCGCGCCGGGGGAAGGTTTTGGACAATGAAAAAAGTTATTGGCGTCTACAGAAAAACAGGGGGAAGTTTACGGAAAAAGATTACAAACTGATCGAAGCCGAAATAGAGCGGCTTTGGGACAAGGGAATTCAGAAAAAAGACAGGTTGAGGGAGAAAATAAAATTGTTTACAAAGAAATTCCCCCGGCCATAACCCCCGCCGGGGGCGTTTATTTACCGCACCTGCATTTATATTACTTTAAAAGCATTTGACTTGCCGGTATTTTGCGTTTATAGTAGTTACAGAACCAGGGTTTTCACTTACCAGAAAGGAGTGAGTTCATGAAAAGACTCACCGTTGTCATGGAACAGGAGGAAGATGGGGGCTATTCCGTATCTGTAGCAGAATTGCCCGGCTGCGCCAGCCAGGGAGATACCTGGGAAGAGGCGTTAGCCAATATCAAGGAAGCAATCGCGCTTTACCTGTGGAGCTTACAGGAGGATGGTTTGCTTTCCTCTTTTGAGGAAATAGGGGCTGCTGTATGAGCGAACTTCCCCAGGTACCGGGTGAGCGTTTAGTAAGGGCCTTAGAAAAAGCAGGTTTTTACGTAAAAGGGAAAAAGGGAAGTCATGTTGTAATGGTCCACAAGAAAGATCCTCTCCGCCGGGCTGTTATACCTGTTCACGGCAGTAGACCGGTGCGTCCGGGCACTTTGAGATCGATTCTTAAGGGCGCTAAACTTTCCGTGGAAGAAATACGAAATTTAATTTGACCGCAACGCCCCCGGTAAGAGCGTTAGGACCGGGGGCTTTTTACTGCAACCGCGCCCACAAACCCTTGCCCCGCCTGGAATAGCGGTCACGGTATTTACAGCAATAGTACTGCAACGGGACGGATTTCACCCTACCATAACGGCATTTAACTGACATTTCCAATTCCGCAAAGCCTTGATATTACTGTATTTTACCTTCACTTACCTTAACGGAAGAACGCGCCTTGTCCTTGACACGCAAGAGGTCGTTGGTTCAATTCCAATCCCGCCCACCAGGAAAAAATAAAAGTGACGGAAAATAACCTCTCCCCAGGGCACCGGTCCGGAGGAGGGGTTATTTGTTTAAAAAACAAAGTATTGACAAAAAAATTATTAAAGCTTTAATTTAATATTAGGAAAATTTCCCGGAAGGAGGTTTACCGATGAGTCTGGCCACCAGTTTTTTGGGTGAAGCGGTTTTAAAGCCGGTTTTCAACTACGTCAGCAGGGATCCCGAAAAAAGCCTGCCGGCTCTTTTAAAATGGGTCGAAAAAGTCCCCTTCCACCCTAATATTCGCCAGGTTGTGAAAGGGGCCTGCAAAGTTCTTCAGGATCCGGAAAACAACTGGCACCAGCTGGCTATCCGGGTGCTCAAAAATACCCATCCCCGGGTCAAAGAGCGTCTCATCATCAACTTTTTCTTAAACGCCTGGTTGCTGGGGGTGCCCAGGCAAAGAGAGGTAACCGAGCGCACCGGCGTGAACATCCCCTTTGCCATTGTCTTGAGCCCCACCGCCCGCTGCAACCTGCGCTGCACCGGCTGCTGGGCGGCCGACTACAACCGGCAGGAAGAAATGGATTTTGCCACTCTGGACCGGATTTGCCGGGAAGCCAAAGAATTGGGCATTTACCTCTTCGTGATCACCGGCGGGGAACCTCTCGTCCGCAAAGACGATCTTCTGAATCTGGCCGCCAGGCACCCCGACCTGGGGTTCCACGTCTATACCAACGGCACGCTGGTGGATGAGCGCCTGGTGGACGAGGCCCTGCACTGCGGGAACGTGGGCTTCGCTTTTAGCCTGGAAGGGTTTCGGGAAACCACTGACGCCCGCCGGGGTAAAGGGGTTTACGACAAGGTGATGCGCGCCATGGACATGGTGCACGAGGCCGGCCTTTTGTTTGGTTTTTCGGGTACTTACACGCGCCACAATACAGAAGAAGTGGGCAGCGACGAGTTTCTCGACCACATGATCGCCAAAGGCTGCACGTTTGGCTGGTACTTTACCTACGTGCCGGTGGGCAGCGGCGTGGATTTGGATTTAATGGCCACCCCGGCCCAGCGGGCCTTTATGTACGAACAGGTGATTAACAAGTTCCGGCGCACTAAACCCATCTTTGTGGTGGACTTCTGGAGCGACGGCCCCTTGGCCCACGGGTGCATCGCCGGGGGGAGGCGCTACCTGCATATCAACGCCGCCGGGGACGTGGAGCCCTGCGCCTTCGTCCACTACGCTTCGGGCAACATCAAGAACATGTCCCTTTTGCAGGCGCTGGACCTCCCTTTGATGCGCGCCTACCGGGCCAGGCAGCCGTTTAACGAAAACCTGCTCCGCCCCTGCCCGATTATCGATAATCCGCCTGCCCTGGCCGAAATGGTGGAGGAAAGCGGGGCGTACCCCACCCAGCTGAACCCTGGTAGCGCCCGGGAACTGGGTGAGGCCCTAAGAAACCACGCCGCTGCGTGGGGAGAAATGGCGGACGCTCTCTGGGAGCGGGATTACGTACAGAAAAGGCAAAAAGCTGCTGTTTAGCGGGTTCAAAAAGTTTTCCGGCCGGGGAAAAAGAAAAACCTTTTCAATCCGGCCGGGATATTTTATAATTCTTGCGGGGGCCGTTATTGGTTTTTGATTCCGATCCCCCCTTATATTTTAAGGGAGTTAAGCGCGTTGCAGAAAAATTTAAGAGCAGCAGGGGTGGTGGGTGCGGGCATCGCCTTGCCCGGGCGCGTGGTTACCAATGAAGAGCTGGCCGTACGCCTGCAAATCGACGCCGACTGGATAACCGCCCGGAGCGGGGTAAAGGAACGGCGGTTGGCCGGAGCCGGCCAGGCAGCCAGCGATTTCGCCGTCCAGGCTGCCCAGCGGGCCCTGGCTTTTGCCGGCGTAAAGCCTGAAGAAGTGGATTTAATTATTTTTGCCACCAACACGCCGGACCATCTTGTTCCTGCCGCGGGCTGTACAACACAAGAGAAGCTGGGAGCCACCCGGGCCGGCGCCTTTGATTTGGTCGCCGGCTGCAGCGGTTCCGTCTACGCCCTGGCCATCGGCGCCCAGTTCATCTCTACCGGTACTTACGACACCGTTCTGATTATCGGTGCCGAGATCATGTCCGCCATTTTGGACTGGAACGACCGCAACACCTGCGTTCTTTTCGGGGATGGGGCGGGGGCGCTGGTAATGCGCCCGGTTCCCCCTGGGCGCGGGGTCCTTTCTTTTTGCCTGGGCGCCCGCGGGGAGAAAGACCCCAGCATCATTATCCCCGCGGGCGGTTCGCGCCTCCCTCCCTCGCGCGAAACAGTAGAGAAAAAATTGCACTACGTTCAGATGGACGGGAAAGAGGTCTTCCGATTTGCCGTGCGCGCCCAGGATGACGTTTGCGCCGAAGTCCTGCAGGCGGCGGGGTTGACTCCCCGGGACGTGACTCTCTTTGTTCCTCACCAGGCAAATCTGCGCATTATTGAAGGGGCGGCCAAACGAATGGGCATTCCCATGGAAAAGGTTCTGGTCACCCTCGATAAGTTCGGAAACACTTCCGCCGCTTCCATCCCCATGTCTTTGGCGTATGCCGTGGAAAACGGAAGATTGCAAGCAGGGGACGTGGTTCTGTTAACCGGTTTCGGCGCGGGTTTGACCTATGCGGGGATGGTTCTTCGCTGGTGATTTGTGATTTTGCAGGAAATGTCCATCCGGCGGCGAATCATCTTCCAGGGGGTTGTTTAGAAAGCAGGTGGTTGTTTTGGGTGACTTAAACCGCAAACTCCCCGACCGGGCGGGTGAAATTTCCCCTTTTATTGTTATGGATGTGCTGGAAAGGGCGCAGAGCATGGAGGCGCGTGGAGAGCAGATCATCCACCTGGAAATCGGCGAGCCGGACTTCGACACTCCCCAACCGGTGAAAGAAGCAGCTGCCCGCGCCCTTACTGACGGCGACACGCATTACACGCACAGCCTGGGGAAACCCGCTTTAAGATATGAAATTGCCGATTACTATTGGAAAAGATATAAAGTAAGGATTTCGCCCGAACAAATTGTTGTTACCTCCGGTACTTCGCCGGGAATGTTGCTGGTTTTTTCTGTTCTGATCGAAAAAGGGGAAGAGGTCATTCTTCCCGACCCGCACTATGCCTGTTATCCTAACTTTGTGCGCTACCTGGAGGGCAGGCCGGTTTTTGTGCCGCTCCGCGAAGAAGACGGCTTTAAATACAGGGTGGAGGAGATTAAAAAACACGTCACTCCTTTAACCAGGGCGATAATGGTCAATTCTCCGGCCAACCCCACCGGGGCCGTTTTTACCGCCCAGGAGCTAAAAGAACTGGCCGGCCTGGATCAGTTGATTATTGCCGACGAAATTTACCACGGACTGGTTTACGAAGGGGAAGAACACACCATTTTAGAGTTTACCGACCGCGCTTTCGTCATTAACGGTTTTTCCAAGCTCTATGCCATGACCGGGTGGCGGCTTGGGTACGTGATCGCTCCGCCGGAGTTTGTCCGGCCTATGCAAAAGCTCCAGCAGAATCTCTTTATTTGCGCCCCTTCCTTTGTGCAGGCGGCCGGGATCGCGGCATTGCGGGATTGCGCAGGGCATGTTGCCGAGATGGTGGCGGTATACGACCGGCGCCGCCGATACCTTTTGGAAAGGCTGAAGAAGATGGGGATCGCCACGCGGGTCGACCCGACGGGAGCCTTTTACGCGCTGGCCAATGTGCAAAAATACACCAGCGATTCTTACTCCTTTGCCTTTGCAGTCCTGGAAAAGGCCGGGGTAGCCGTAACCCCCGGGATTGACTTTGGCCGCAACTGCGAGGGCTACCTGCGCCTTTCTTACGCCAATTCCCTGGAGAATATAAAAGAAGGGCTCGATCGTTTGGAGCGTTTTTTAGACGGGATAACTTAACAAGCTTCCCAAGTTTCCCTAAAAGCTGGCGGTCAGGATGCCGGCGGTGCAATACCTAAAAAAGATTGCGAGGGCGTCCCAAGGGCGCCCTAAGTTTTTGGTTCCTCCGCAGCGGGCGGGTTTACGATGGCATCTAATTTATGGGCAATGATCTGAAGTGAACTTGCCAGACTCTTCAGGAGAAAAATAAAGGGGATGGTCAGAACGGCTGTTCCGATAGTCAAAGTTATCCAACCGGCCGATGACTGACTCCGTTTAAACAAATCCGGACACCTCCTTACTTTATAGGTTGTGTAGCTATAAAGGCAAAGATGCGTTGAAGATAATGGCACAAAATCCGCCGGCCGCCTGAACATGCATAAGTCGCTAGCATTGCCGATAATTAATGCACCCCGGGTGATTTTCTGACAGATTGTTTATAGTTCAGATCACATATACTAGTACTGCAAAAAGGGAGGTGGGCGCGCGGTGATGCCGTATGTTACCGTTGGGGTAATTAATAATGCCGGCCTGGTCAAAGAAAAATTGCAGCGGGAATTGAGAATATTAGAAGGGGAAGGCATTAAAGTGAAACTGGAAGAGAGCCCAACGGGAAAGCTTACTTTTTTCTTTTGCCGGCTTGCCGATTTTAGCCGCTGCCCTTATAAAAAAGAGGACGTGCCCGTAATCTTTAAACAGTATATCGCCAGCGCCCTTTCGGATTTAATTCTCGACAACTGGGAACGCCTTTTGTTGCAGCAGATTATCCG
>JBFLZY010000071.1:0-14258 GCA_040755975.1 Bacillota bacterium
AATCCGGGCGCGTGGAAATGGAAAGGCCGACGAGATCATCTCCCTGCAAGGCGGCCAGAACATTCTCCCGGAACTGCTCAAAAGGCAGGTACGTATTGGTGAAGGCCTGAAAATAAACGATAAATTTTCTGGCCTTGTAGCGCCTTTGGTAATAATCCCGGTTTCTTTTAATTTGCTCCGCAACAGAAAGCGTATTGGGGAGACACTCAAACCCGGCGCCTTCTTCATCGCAATAAATGCAGCCCCCTACCCCAAGTCTGCCGTCCCGGTTCGGGCACGTCCCAGGCAAATTTACCGGCAGCTTATATACTTTTTCGCCGAATTTTCGGACCAGGTGATCCGCATATGCATTGTAGCGGAGAGCCTTCCTGGCCATGACGATAACTCCTTGATGCTCAATTTTCGAAACGTAATCCCTGGTTAGTCCTTCCCCTTGATTACGGCCAGCGGCCGCAGGCGCGCCACTTTTGTGGTGAACCCCAACGTCACCAGTGTCTCGACGACTTCTTCTATGTCCTTGTAGGCAAGGGGAGCTTCGTCCACCAGTTCCCGGTAGTTCCGGCTGTTATAAAGCACTTCGCCCATGCTTTCCTCAAACTGCTCTTTGGTAATGGATTTGGCGGCGGCGTTCCTGGAAAGAGTTCTTCCCGCCCCGTGGTTCACCGAAAAAAAAGTTTCCTTTGCTTTTGGCGTACCCACCAGCACATAAGAGGCAGTACCCATGCTCCCCGGAATGAGCGCCGGGTGGCCGGTGCGGGCAAAGACCGGGGGGTTGTCCGGGTGGCCGGGGGGCAAGGCTCTCGTGGCCCCTTTCCGGTGAACCAGCAGGCGCGCTCCGCGATGTTCCTCCCATTTCGCTATGTTGTGGGCTACGTCGTATACTATGCGCATTCCCAGGGAACGGGGTGATTCCCCTAAGACGTCCGAGAAAGCCTGGATGATGTCGTGCATAATAATTTGCCGGTTGGCAAAAGCAAAATTTACCGCGCAGGCCATGGCCGCGTAGTATCTTTTCCCTTCTCTGGAATTGACCGGGGCACAGGCCAAACCCTTGCTGGGCAGATCAATTTTATGTTTTTCCGCCGCTTCCAGCAGGCTTTTGGAATAGTCCGTGCAAATCTGGTGCCCGAAACCCCGGCTGCCGGTGTGGATCATTACCGCCAGTTGGCCTTTAAAAAGGCCAAAAGCGCCGGCTAAAGATCGGTCGTAGATATCGGTAACTTCCTGGAGCTCAATAAAGTGATTGCCGCCGCCGAGCGTGCCCAGTTGCCCGGAGCCTCTCTCGACGGCTTCCCTGCTCACCGCCCCCAGGTCTGCACCGGCTAAAAAACCCCCTTCTTCGATGTATTCGAGATCCCGGTTTTCCCCGAAACCTTGCTCAATAATTCCCTTGACCCCGGTATGCACCACCCGCTCAAAAATTTGGGGGGTAATTCCCTTGTGGCGTCCTTTTTTGCCTACCCCCGTCGGCACGAATTCCTCAATTTTTTTCATAATCTGCCGCAGAACCGGCCTGGCAAAGTCCCGGGCCAGCAAATCGCTTCTGACTAACCGGACGCCGCAATTGATATCCATGCCCACCGCTCCGGCCGAGATGATCCCGTCGGCGCTGCTGGCCATTACTCCTCCAATAGGCAAACCAAAACCTTCGTGGATGTCCGGCATGCCGATCACCGGGTCAACCACCCCGGGCAGTTGAGCGGCGTGGCTCAGCTGCTCAAGGGCCTTGTCTTCGTAAAGGTAAGAAACGAGGAGCGGGCTGACAAAGACAAGCGCATCCACCCGCATCCCCGGTTGGCGGGCTATTCTGTAACGATTAGGACCTTCGGAAATCAATTTCATGGTAATCCCTCTGGATAATTTTTCTTTGGCTTGACCGGAATATGGGTCCGGTTTGTTTTACTTCTTTAAAGCTGGCATTTGTGTATTGCCTTAAAGATATTATATATAACCCAACCCGCCAAGTAAACAAAGATATTCAAAAACGGATACCAACTAGAGCACTGAGATAAATTAAGGGTTCCTTATTACGGAACCCTGACCCGGTCCTCTCCCTAAAAATATAAAAAAAATAAATGGTGCGCCTGGCAGGAATCGAACCTGCGCACCCGGCTCCGGAGGCCGGTGCTCTATCCACTGAGCTACAGGCGCAAGAGCAGGTTTCCCAATCAATTAATATTATATCAAAAACCAGGAATAATGCAATAGCAGGCCAAAACGTTTGTAGATTATTGGCGATCCCCCACTTTTATTTTACAGCTACCCAAAACGTTTTTATCTTTCCTTAGTTCTGTCTTCAGTTAATGATAGCCGGTAAATTCTCCGTAATTATAGTGACGGGTTATAAATTGACGCTCTTCAACCATGGGCAGGGTAGCGAGATCGAGCTGGCGTTGAATTGATTTTAGCGCGTTCGCCGAGTGGCGCAGGGCCTCTTCTTCTTCGGCGGACATGGGCACGGCCAAAACGCGGACCCGGCCCTGGCGGTTCACGATGGAAGGAAGGCTGAAGCAGACGTCGTTAATGCCGTACTCGCCAGTAATTAAGCCGGAGACAGTCAATATAGAATTTTCGTCCCTTAGAATGCTCTCGCAGATCCGTTTTACGGCGAGACCGACCGCATAATAGGTGGCGCCCTTGCGGGCAATTACCTCGTAGGCCGCTTCCCGCACCCGGCGAGTAATCAGTTCCTTATCCAGGCAAGGAATCCCCCGCTGGCAGCAAAAATCCTGCACGGGGAAACCGGCGATATTAGCCAGGCTCCATAGAGGCACTTCGGTATCGCCGTGCTCACCGACCACGTAGGCATGGATGTTCCTGGCTTCCACCCGGCAGTGCTCGCTGATCAGGTAGCGAAAACGGGAGCTGTCCAGCACGGTGCCCGAGCCAATTACTCTGTTCGGAGGGAGATCGGTCAGGCGTAAAGCGGCATAGGTTAAAACATCGACGGGATTGGTTACCAGCAGCAAAATTGTATCGCCGTTTTTGCCGATGCACCGCGGGAGCACCTGCTTTAATACTTCCAGGTTCCGGAAGACGAGATCCAGCCTGCTCTCTCCCGGCTTTTGGGGCACCCCGGCGCTGAAGATAATAATGTCTGCGTCCCGGCAATCCTCGTATTCACCGACATAGATTTTGATCGGCTTGATAAAGGATGCACCGTGGGCCAGGTCCATGGCCTCCCCTTCCGCCCTTTCCCGATTGATGTCCACCAGAACCAGTTCATCGATCAAACCGCTGATCATCATTGCGTAGGCGGCGGATGCACCCACCGCCCCCACGCCAACGACCGCGATTTTTCTTTGTTCACCAAAAGGCATCTTAAAAATCCTCCAATTCATTTTTATTTAGTTTTTCCAGCTTCTTTCGAAATATAACGGCAAACAATGCTCAAAAAATTCTTGCGCCAGTCTTCGACAAAAGTATATAGTAGAAAAAGGGATTTCAATTTTAGGAAGGGGTACGCCGGCAGCGGAGAAATGCCGGCGCTTCAACAATGTCGAAAACGAAAGCGCTCTCAATAGTACTAACGTTCGTCTTCATTTTTTTAACCCCATTATTCGGTTGCAACACGTCTGCTCCCTTCACACATAACGAGCGTAGATTAAATAAATTTCCGGAAAAAAACGATCTGGCCGCCAGGGGCGGCGAGCAAGAGCTGGCTCAGGACGAAAGCAGCCGGCCCGGGCCAGTCGTGGCTATTCCTGAAGCCCGTGCGGGTGAGTTGACGGCAGGACAGGTATACAATCCGGTCAATCCGGTCAATCCGGTCAATCCGGCCAAGTGTGTTTACTTAACTTTTGACGACGGCCCAAATAGTTACTTTACCGGGCAGATTTTGGACATTCTGACCGAACACCAGGTCAAGGCTTCCTTTATGGTGGTCGGGGTTAACACCGAAAAGAACCCGGAATTGATTAAAAGGATGGTTGCGGAAGGCCACGCGGTGATCAACCACACGTACACCCATAATTACAAAAAGATATACGCTTCACCAGAGGCTTTAATCGCCGACCTGGATCGGGCCAGCCAGGTTTTAGAAAAGATCCTCGGTCGCCCCGTAAAAATTTTTCGGGCGCCGGGCGGCCCCGGTCGCTTAACCAAGGCTTTTTACAAAAAGTTAAAAGAACACGGTTACCAGTTAGTTGGCTGGAATGTTACCGGCGCTGACACTGACCCTAAGGGGGTAACGCCAGAGCAGGTCTACGAGCACGTTGTCAAAGGGCTGGCCAAGGTGGAGAAAATACATCTTACCCCCATTATCTTACTCCATGACGGGACGCAAGTGGACACCATTGAGGCCGCGGCCAATTCCGCCTTGGGAAAATACATCCAAAACAGAAAAAGCGTCGTTGCCGCCCTGCCTAAAATTATCGAACTGATGAAATCAAAGGGATATACCTTTGCTCCTGTTGACGAAAACACCCCGCCCCCGTGGTAAGGGGTTAGCACAGCATTTCCAGGAAGCTTTCCACCCGGGTAACGGTCTGCCCTTCCATAAAATTGCGCGGGTCGATGCAATCGCCGTCCAGGTTTAAAAAAGGAACCCCTGCTTTACCGAGGGCGTCCCGCAAAGGGGTCACTACCCCTGTGCTCTGGCGGCAGCCCCAGTGCGAAAAGTGAACCACGCCCTGTGCGTTGTATTCGCGCGCCAACCTCAAAACCAGCCCTACCCGCCTTTCTCCGGAGCCCCAAAGGGGGTTGGCCAGCATTTTGGCGGCAATCCCCCCGGCATAATTGTCCGGGTGAATTTCGTCCCAGAATACCTCGCTTACCTCTTCAAAAGCGATGATACTTTTGTGCCTGATTTCCACTAAGTCCAGCAACGGACTGATGTAAAAGGGCTTGAAGTGCAGCCAAAGCAGCCGGCGTTCCTGCTCCGGAACAGCGGGCAGGCCGTGTTTTACCCGGTAACTTAATACCTGTTCTAATTCGCGATAAAAATTTAAAGCTTCGGCAGTTCCCAGCCCGTTTAAAAAGAGCACCACCTGGGTAAGCGCCTCGCTCCCCCGCCAGGGAGCCGGTTCGTTTTTACGCAGAGCATTGACTGCCAGCATGTGCCTGCGGGTAGCGTTAAGATTGTTGATCACCCGGGCTATTTCCTTTGGCCGGGCAGGCAGCAAAGGTTTTAATTCTTCTTGCAGGGCCAGGATTTCTTCGGCCAGCCAGGACCGGGACTGCGGGGTATCATGATAGGGAACCGGCAACAGATAGTAGGGACAATCGTAAATTCTGGCACTCATCTCTAAAAATTTCACGGCCCCGTCGCACAGATGGCTGGTGGCGATAACCAAGTCGGGGCGGGGCAAGATCTTCTCCATGGCCATCCCAAGCGCGCAGCGGTGGAAGCTGCATAAATCTGTAGAATACCAGGCTCCTTCGGCAACTTTTAGAAAATGAGCGCTCCAGCCGAGGTGGGCGGCCACGGCCGCAGCGACTTCCGGCATAAAGGGAATGCCCCCCCAGGCCCAGATCAGCTCCGGCGGCGTATATACGTTGGTCCAGACCACCGGCCGGGTCCCCCGGGAGGCCCGCCGCATCAACTTTATGGCGAACAGCAAGGAAGCCTTCGTGTGGCGGTTTAATTTTCCGGGGCGCCACAGGCTGCCCGCCATTTCCAAAAAGAAATAAAAATGCGGGGAGGTAACATATTGTTGCCACTTGTTATTTTGGTTTTGCCGCCGAATATATTCCCTTAAGTCCATGGCTCGAAATATTTCCTCTGGAATCCCCTTTCAAAAACTCTTCAAGAGCGGATTTTAAATGGTTTCTAAGAAGGCCTGCAGGCGGGTGCGCAGCTGAGCCGGGATCCCGTTTAAGTATTCGCCTTCCAGGTGGAGAAAAGGAATTTCCCGCTGACTGCACAAAAGGCGCCACAAAGGTACTTCGTAAAGCCCGTGATCACAAAATTTTAATCCGTAAAAAATTACTCCGTCAGGCATCAGACGGTTTAAAATATTTTGGATGTAAAAAGCGCGGCTGCTTTTTCCGGCCATGCGGGGGCAAGGAGGTTTGCCAAGATAAGCCTTCGCCAGGGTCAGCCAGATGTCGTCAGGAGCAGAAAAGCCGGGCTCCAGATAAAAAAAGCGCTCTCCTAAACAAAAATCGGCAGCTTTGACGGCCGCATCATTTTCTGCAAGCAGCGCGAGGATGCCTGGATCGGGCAAAATCGTCCCTGCCAGCAATACGCTCCGGCGTTTCTGTCCGGTTTCATTTCCGGCCGGTTTAACTGCTGTTGTCTTAAAGAAGGAAAAGATATCCTCCGGAGATTCGGCTATAACAGCAAAAAGCAGATCATAAAATTTTTCGTTAATCCCGGCCGTGCTTTCAAATTGTTTTAACTTCGCACGAAGTTGCTGATAAACCTGGAAAGAATTCTGCAACGTTTCATCCGGTACGGGGCGACCGGATATCTCCTGCAGCCATTGGGCCATTTTCCTCAGCTCTCCCCGGTAATACCGGACGCTGGTATCTTTTGCCTGGCGAGGAAGGTCGAGAATAAACACCCTGTCCCCCCGCGCCTTCCGCACGTCGTTGCAACGGCGTAGCGCGTCACAACAGGTCGTGAAAATGACCGGCACCCCATCATCAGTGGCTGCGCAGGCGCGGGCATAAGAACAGTAGTTTGGAGGAAGCAAACCCGTTTCTTTTGCCGTTGGCGGGAGCAGCCGCCGGGGAGTAAAACCCGCGGCATGAATAATTTCTACAGGTACGTAAGAACAGGTCACATCAACAAACATAAAGACACCTGCTTCGAAAATATCGTCGATTTATTATTTATACCGCCCGCAATACTTTTCCTTCGGGTATTTGCTGCTGTTTTTAGCCACCTTTTTTATTACCGCCGACGACAAATCTACGCCCAGCCTGTTTGCCATCGCCAGGCAATAAATTACAACGTCGGCCAGTTCTTCCCGGAGATGATCCGGGTTTTCAGGTCTGGGGTCTGTTTCCGGCGCCCATTGGAAAATTTCCATCAGTTCAGCTGCCTCGATGGCAATGGACATGGCCAGATTTTTGGGCGTATGAAACTTCTCCCAATCCCGTTCCCGGACAAAGCCGGCGACCAGATCTTTTAGCTCCTGCAAAAAAGTGGTGGCATCGCTCATGTTTTTACTCCTCCCCGTTTTTTTCCGGAGTCCGCCGGTCCTCATAAGTAACCCGCATGGAAAAGGGCCGGCTGGCTTCCCCCCAGTATATCGTTGTATGCGGGAAGGGGATCTCGATCCCTAATTCGTCAAAGGTTTTTTTGATCCGGCGCCGCAATTCCCGGCCTACGTACCATTGCTTCAAGGGCGCAGTCGTGATCATCACCTTAATTACTACTTCCGAGGGGCCGAAATTGTCAACGCCCAAAACTTCCAGCGGCTTCACAATATATTGGCTAAACTCCGGATCGCTGGAGAGTTCCGCGCCAATCTCCCTTAATACGCTCATTACGTAATCCACATCTTCCTTGTAGGCGACCCCCACGTCAATGACGTAGCGCGACCAGTCCTTGGTCATATTGGAAACCGAGTTTATGTTCCCGTTGGGGAAAATGTGCACTGTGCCGCTTAAATCCCGCAGGATGGTGGTGCGCAGGTTCATTTCTACAACTTCTCCCGCCGTTCCGTTTAAGACAACCACGTCGCCTACCCGGATCTGGTCCTCCAGAAGCATAAAGAAGCCGCTGATCACGTCCCGCACCAGGCTCTGGGCGCCGAAGCCCAGAGCCAGCCCGCCGATGCCCGCCGCGGTAATGATCGGCCTGATATCAATGTCCAGGATGCCCAGAATAATCACGATTGCCACCACAACTGAACCGATCCAGGCAATCTTGCGAAGCAGACCGATCAGGGTGCGGATCCGCTTTTCCTGTTCTCCGGAACCCCCCGCCTTGTCGGCCAGCACCCGCTCAAACCTTTTCAGGGCGGAAACGACTAACCGAACAAAAATAAACGTCCCGGCAAGCACGAGTAAAATGCGCAGCCCTGTGGTCACCAGCCAGTCCGTGAAAGGAATCAAAAGGGCATCCCAAGAAAACATCATTCCGCCACCCCCTGTTTTTCACCGTCTAAATGATTCTGTTGCAGCAAAGGAGGAAAAAAGGGAATTATTTCGTTCGCCTTCGACTGACGAAATTATACCAGGAAACGGTGCCAAATAAAAGCACATCCTGATTTTCTGGATTATATATTACGGGAGGTGGTTATTTGAGGTTTTAATGGTAATTCCATGTTGCTTTAGTAAATAACGGTTAATGCTGAACATTTCGCGGGTTTGCCCCGGGCGACTTAGAACAGGAGGTAAGAATGTGTTTCTCCAACGGGGCGCAAAGAATGTGGCTTCAGGATCTTTTTTTCCTGGAAACAACAACCGGTTTGCGCACCCTCATCGATCAAGAAAGATTATATATTCTTTACCAATACCTCCGGCACACCTTCAACGTGCCGGGGGATCTGGCCGAATGCGGGGTTTACCGCGGAGGTTCAGCCCTGCTGCTGGCCAAAACATTGCACGCGGACGGAAAAGGAGATAAAACGCTGCATCTTTTCGACACCTTTCAGGGGATGCCGCCGGCCAATCCGGAACTGGATCTCCACAAAGAAGGGGACTTTGCGGATACTTCCCTGGAAGAGGTGCAGAATTATCTGGCCGGATACGAAACTTTTTTGAGATTTTACCCCGGCGTTTTTGAACTCACCTTCCCCGCCGTGAACGGGAAAAGATTTTCCTTCGTCCACGTCGATTGCGATCTTTACGCCTCGGTAAAATTATGCTGTTCATTTTTTACACCCGGTTGAATCCCGGCGGCGTCCTCATCTTCGACGATTACGGCTTCCCCACCTGCCCCGGGGCAAAGCGCGCGGTCGACGAGTTCTTCGCCGCCGTTCCTGAATATCCAGTCTATCTGCCTACCGGCCAGGTGGTTGTGACCAGGCTCCCGGGCAATTCCTCCTTTTAACCGGGCGGATTGGCGGAACGTCCGGACTTGACCGCCGGTTCTAAAAAAATATAGAGGCTCAGATGAAGTACAGCATATCGATCGCCCTGTTCAACAATCTGGCTTTGACCAGGCAGTGCCTCGGGTTGCTTTTCCAAAGCTGCCCGGAGGAGTTTGAACTTCTGCTGACCGATAACTTTTCCACGGACGGTACCCGTGAATACATCACCGCCTTACCTTTTACCCGCAAGGTGGTAATTCTAAACGAACAAAACATTGGTTTCGGGGCGGCTCATAACCGTGCCCTGGAAGTCGCGCGCGGAGAATATTTTGTGGTTCTCAACAACGACATTTTTATTTACGAGCGGAGCTGGCTCACCAGGCTGGCCGCTCCCTTCGCCGAACGTCCCAAACTCGCGATCACGGGCCTGCAAGGTAGCCCCTGCATGATCGTTACCACCCCGGAAATAAAAGGCGTTTGGCATCCCACTATCGTAGAATACGTCGAGGCTTCCTGTTTGATGATCCCGACCGCCCTGGCCGGAACCCACGGTCTTTTCAGTCCGGAACTTGAATTTGCTTACTTTGAAGACGCCGACCTTTCCCTGCGCTACCGGCAGATGGGCTACGAAATCCTGCTGGTGGAGGTGAATTTCCGGCACCTGCGGGCGCAATCCGCAAATTTGCTGGATCCTGCGTTTTTAACGACGGTTTTCAAGAAAAATGAAGAAGTATTCAAAAGAAAATGGTCGGATTATTTAAAAACCAGATCCTTCCGTTAACTTACCCGGGCTTCCGGAACTCCTGATTTTTTACTTTGCAGGTAGTTTCTCATGGGAACGTTCGTTCCCTCCAGAAAGCATGAAAATTGAGACACAAAGGCACAGAGGCACAAAGAGAAATGTATAGACGACCGGGAATATTTACTTTGTGCCTGGGAAACTTTTTGCCTGATCTTTTCTGAGGAGTTGCCCATGACGAACATTCGTTCTCCCCATTAATCATGAAAATAGGGCGAGACTTATGCTATACTACCCTCAAGAGAACTGCCGCGACAAGAAGGGCCGGTTTTCCACTGGAGCCTGGAAAGCCCGCTGAGGAGTTTGGCCCCAAGCACCTTGAAGGCACCATTAATTGTTGCTTCCGAAAGGTAAGCACGCAAGGGAGACTCTGTAACCCATGAGGTGCTTTTCGGCAGTTAATCCCCAAAGAAAGAGGTAGTATCATGAACAAGCAAGAACTGGATGACTTTGAGGTTCTTTACGAACGCTGCTGTGGCCTCGACGTGCATAAAAAACAAATCACCGCCTGCTTAATTACCCCGGGTCCGGACGGGCGATCCCAAAAGGAAGTACGTACCTTTGGTACCATGACCAAAGATCTCTTAAGTTTGCACGACTGGCTTACCGCTAACCAGTGCACCCACGTGGCCATGGAAAGCACCGGTGTCTACTGGAAACCTGTCTACAACATCCTGGAAGGTTCCTTTAACCTGCTGCTGGTTAACGCCCAGCACATCAAAGCAGTTCCCGGCCGGAAGAAAACCGATAAACTGGATGCCAAGTGGATTGCCCGGTTGTTGCGCGTCGGCCTTTTAAAGGGAAGCTTTATTCCCGCTCCGGAAATCCGGGAGCTTAAGGACCTGGTCCGGCACCGGACCACTTTAATCCGGGATAAAGCCAGAGCAGTCCAGCGCGTTCAGAAGATCCTGGAGGACGCCAACATCAAATTAACCTCCGTGGCAACCGATGTAATGGGAGTTTCCTCCCGCGCCATCCTCGATCACCTGCTGGCCGGAAAAACCGACCCGGAGTTTTTAGCCGGGCTGGCCAAGGGAAGACTGCGCAAGAAAATCCCGGAACTCCAAAAAGCGCTAAACGGAGTGCTCAAACCGCACCACCGCCTTTTGCTGGCCCAACTCTTAGCGCAGATTGATTTTCTCGATGAATGCATCTCTTCCCTAAACACCGAAATTGAGGAACGTCTGCGCCCTTTTGCCAAACAAGTCCAGGATCTAGCCACGACGCCGGGCCTGAAAGAACTCATCCCGCAGATCGTCATTTCCGAGGTAGGGGTTGATCTTTCTTCCTTCCCCTCCGCCAAACACTTTGCCTCCTGGATCGGGGTCTGCCCCGGAAAGAACGAAAGCGCCGGTAAAAACAAAAGCGGGAAAACGACAAAAGGAAACCGCTGGCTAAAGGACGCGTTGATCGAGGCTGCCTGGGCTGCTTCCCATACCAAGGACACCTACCTTTCGGCTTTGTACCATAAACTTGTGCCCCGGCTCGGCAAGAAAAAGGCGTTGGTTGCGGTCGCCCATTCCATTGCTGTAGCTATCTACCACATTTTAACCGAAGGTGTGCCTTACTACGAACTGGGCAGTGATTACTTCAACAATCTAAATAAAAAGAAGTTAGAGCGGCGGCTGGTACGTCGACTAGAAGAGTTGGGCTATAAAGTGACTCTGGAAGAAGTTAGGTCTGCTGCCTAATGATGGGGTCTGGATTCTATTTTCAAGGGAGTTGCCCATGACGACTTGCGTTCTCTCCATAAAAGATGAAAATAGTTCTGTACAACAAGAGTATCTATCCCTAATCCCTATCCCCTAATCCCTAACTCCTATTTTCTAAGGAGGCGACGCCATGGATTTCACCGGCGAAAGAGTAGTCCCCGGCAAGACCCCGGAGAACGTCTACGTAGAACACGTAGCGCGGTATAATTTTGCTCTTGCTTACGTAAAAGGCAAAACCGTCCTGGACGTGGCCTGCGGCACGGGCTACGGCACGGCAATCCTGGCATCCGAAGCCGGCAGCGTGGTGGGTATTGATCTTGACCGGGAAACGATCGCTTACGCCCGGCAAAACTACCCGCATCCCGAAGTAACTTATCTTTTGGGGGATATCCTCCGGCTGCCTTTGCCGGACGAATCCGTAGAAGTGGTTGCCTGTTTTGAAACCATCGAGCACGTCGCCGACGACCGGAAATGCCTGCAGGAACTTCGGCGCGTTCTGCAACCAGGGGGGATTTGTCTTCTCTCCACGCCCAACCGGGCAGTTTTTTCTCCCGGCAAAACGCTTACCGATCAGCCGGGCAACATTTTTCATCACCGGGAGTATACCCTGGATGAATTCAGAGATTTGCTCGTATCTTGCCTCCGTTTTTAATTGTCCGGATCAACACCCTGGCGATTTCCAAAATAATCTCCACCTGCCCCTCCGCCAGGAGCTTGTTTACTTCCGAGCTTTCCAGCAACTCTTTCTTGATTGCATCCTTCAAGGTGGGAACACCTGTCCTTTCTGCCGCCCGGGCGGGTTAAAACAAATCAATGATTTGTTTTTCGGCCACAAGTTGCGGGTTATAAAGATAACCGATGTCCACCTCAACCCTGCGGGGCGAAAGCAGCAGCTTACCCCGGCAAAGGATCGCCTCCTGGCCGGCCAGGTCGCTGTGGATGGTCCGCTCCCGGAAAAGATGGGGCCGCTCCAGGGCCCACCAAAGCAGCAGTCCGTCCAGGGGCAGCTTGCGGTAGTCAAAATTAATTGCGTCCAGGAAGGTGGGCATAATTTCTACTGTGCTTACCGGCACGGTTACGCAAAGGCCTGCTGGAAGGTCCGTCTTTTCGGGCAGTTTAATGATCAGGGGCACGTGAATTTGCTCCGGGGTAAGGGTAAGTCCGTGAAAGAAATAAACGTTATTTTCACCCAGCGCCTCGCCGTGATCCGCGGTGATTACCACCAGCAGTTCCCCCAGTAAATTCATTTCTTCCAGTTCCTGAAGGAATTTGCCCACCACGTGGTCAACAAACCGCACTCCCCCGTCATAGGCGGCCAGGTAATACCGGGTGTCCCTGACAGGCTCGCCTGTTTTTTCATCGCGCAAGAGCTGGTAACGGGGGATACCGCCGCCGGCGCCTTCCTCGACAAATTTCAGCAAAACAGGCTCTTTTCCGTAACTTTCCGGAACAAAAAAGCGGTTATAAGGAGCCGGCGGTAAATATGGGCCGTGGACATCGAAATAGTGAATCCAGACAAAAAAGTTTTCCCCGCGATGTTTTTTTATCCACGCCAGAGCCGCCGCGCTGGTCTCCGGGCCACCCCGGATCAGTTCTCCCGGACGGTTTTGTTCACTTTTCGTCATATTATCGTCGTACACGTCGAAACCGCCGTCCAGCCGCCACCTTTTCTGCAGGACCAGGGCGCTGACGAAAGCGGCGGTAGCAAAACCTCTGCTTTTGAAAATTTCAGCCAGCGTAACGTCCTGGCTTGGATCCAGTGCCCGGGTTCCCTGGTCGACCCGGAGCATCGGAGCGAGCCGGACAAATTCCAGCCCGATGACATTATTTTCGAGGAAGTGCTGCAAAAGCTCCGGCAACGATTTCCCTCACCCGGGGAACGTTGGAATATTCCCTGGCGGCTGTTGCCGCCTGCCGGCTCACCCGCCGGTAGAACTCCGGATCGTCGATAAGCCTTTTGATAGCCTCACGCGCTCTTTTCCCGTCAAAAGAATTATAGGTGAGATCGGGAAAAAACCGTGACTGAAGATCTAAAGAATCGCTTCCCACCACCGGAATTCCCAGGGCGGCCAGTTCGGCCGAAAACAGGCCGGCGTGGGTGCGAAAGTCCATGTTTACGGCCAGGTAGTATTTCGCCGCACGCGTCAGGTAATCGGGGTGCCACGGGAGGTAAGGCAAAAGATTGATTTCCCGCCCCGTCTCGCGGGCTAATTCCTGGTAAAAGGCAGCCGTTTCCGGCAACTGCAAAACTTCCGGACTGTACTTTTTGGACGAGAGTACGTCAACCGGCCAGCCGGCCTCCAAAGCCACGTACAGCGCGGTAAGGCCGTTGTATTCGCGAAAAAGGGGACCGCTGACCAGAATGCGCTTTTCCCTTTGCTCCGCGGGGCGGGCCAGGCTGGCGATTCCGTCTACGGCCAGGGGACAGTTCAAGCTGACCACGGGAGCGGAAGTGAAAAGGGAAAAGTAGCGGGCGTGGGCCTCGCAAAAGGTGAACACCAGGTCCGCTTTGGCCAGCCAGTCGAGAAAAACAGGTACTCTGTTTTTGCTCCACCAGTTTACCGTTTCGCAATCACCGTCCAGCAGCAGGACAATCCGGGCTTTTGTTCTCGCCTTTAATTCGTTGAGAAAAGCGGGCAAATCGGGCGCGATGTTGTAAATGACGACGACGAAATCGTAATCCCGGAGCATTTCGGCGGCAGTGGTATGGATGTAAAAAGTATCCATGCGCAAAAGCCGGATCAGCACCCCGGCCAGCTTGGCGGGCCCCTCGTAGTCCCGCGCGTTCCAGCGGCGGGTGGGGTGCCGGTAGGAAACCAG
>JBFLZY010000072.1:0-14231 GCA_040755975.1 Bacillota bacterium
TGGCTCTTTCGCAAGCAGTCGAGCTGACAGGAGGGAAAATCCTTTTCCCGGAAACCTTTGGCTATAATTTTTGCTAACTTAGGCAAGTTTTCCTGCTACCAAGTTAAGTTTAACAGATAAGGAGGGAAGCTCTGTGGAGGGTTGTTTTCCGGTTTCCGGCAATTATCGCTTTAAGCCAGGTTGACAGTTCTAACGCATTTTAATTAATGGTTATTTCTTTTTTTATTCGACTGCCGCAAATTTGAAAGTATGGCCCGAAATATAAAAATGCTGGGCAGCATAGTGGGTAAAGAGAGCGAGGCAAACGAATTTGCTTCTTTTGTGAACAAATACCTTGATATGATTAGGCAGCGCACAAAGGACTTGATGGCTGGTAAAAAGCCGCGGACATACCTGGAGGCCGACAAAGACTATACTACTTTCGGTTCCGGGTCTGAAGGCGCCCGCATAATCGAACTGGCCGGCGGGCGAAACGTGGCGTCTGACCAGAACGCAAAGGCGCCGGTGGTGAACAGCAGGTGGGTGATGGCGAAAAACCCGGGAGTGATCGTCAAGTTTGTCGGCAGTACACCCGACGGCGGCGTCTCCGAGGCTGTTTTGAAGAAGAAAAAAGACGGGATTACTGCCCGGGCGGAGTGGAAGAACATCGCGGCTGTGAAAAATGACAGGATCTACCTGCTTACCTGCGATGCCTGCAATGGCCCGCGGACTGTCATCGGCCTGGCTTACCTGGCCAAATGGCTGCACCCCGGTCTTTTTAAAGACCTGGATCCGGAGGCATTGCAACGGGAGATGATCGAAAAGTTTTACAGCCAGGAATTAAAAGCGGCCTGGGCCTATCCCTCCGGGCAGCCGCTAAAGCAACCGGCACCCGGCCGGCCTGACGCGCCCGGCGGCAAAACAGGTGACGCGGGGAAAAGGCCGGTAAGCCGGGCCAGAGCGCCCCGTCCGGAGAACAGTGAAGATTTCAAGTGATAATACAGAAGGGGGAGCCGAAATAATGAAATATAAAACGATGGCACTTCTTATTTACTGCCTGGCCATATCTTTAATTTTTACCGGCGGCCGGCCTGCCTCTGCCTATACATCAGAGAAAGTCCTGTCCGTGCCCACCGTCAACGCCGACAGCACGACAAGCCTGGGCACCCTCCTGCTTAAAGAGGAATATGCAAGATCGATTAAAAATGGGGATTGCCTGAGCATCAGCCTGCCGTCTTACGTGGAACTGCAAAATATCAGTGTATATTTCCTCAATAGTTCATCTTATGTTCCATATCTTAAGAATTCTACTGTTACAGATGCTACGTATAAAGTAAATTACTCAAATTATTATAATTCCCCTGGTACTGTCATTGATCTGGCGCCCGGCACCCGTCTGCTGGTGGAGGATAAAAACAGGTTCAGCCTGCAAATTACTGAGGACCTGGGGGACATTTATACTAAATATGGCGCATCCTCAACAGCAACCTTCCGCTGCTACGTCTATTTCGACTCGGTGAAGATCAAGGCCAGCGCGCCCGAGGGCGGCGAGGTGAAGGCCACGCTGGACGGGACCGGGGGTTTTAGTTCCAGCGTCCAGACGGTGGCCAAAATAGCCTCCAGCAGCGGCGGCACCACCGCTGCCGCCGACGAGCCGCAGGACATTACCGACCGGGGCGGGAGGATCGCTACCATCACCATCAGCGAAAATGTGGCCGGGGCACTGAAGAAAAACGATACCGACTGCAAGAATAAGAATACCGTAAAGCTGGTGCTGCCGGCCGGCTTTTCCTGGGGCACGGTCACCCTGCTGCCGGGCTGGGGCTTTACAGCAGGCGACGTTGATTACACCGTCGGTGTTGATACCAGCGGTTACAGTGTCCTTTATCTCAAGGTAAATACGGAGACTACCAGACAAGGGCGCCTGACCATCCTGGGGAACGTGACGGTGGACGAAAGTATTGCCCGGGCCGGCAAGGTGGAGGTGAGCTACGAGGGCACCAACCCCGGCGTCAGCCCGGCCGTGCTCACCGTAGCTAACTACAGCGTCCCTGGTTGCAGCTTAAAGGAGAAGACGACCACCGAGGTAATCGCCGGTCACGTCAACCAGCCTCTTGGTGAATTTACCATTGCTGAGGGAATGGCCGGCGACCTGGCTGAGGGCCGCACCATCACTTTGACCCTGCCCGACGGCGTGAAGTGGCACACTTACCCCACCGCCAGAAGAGAAAGCGGCGACTGCGTGCTCGGCGCAGCGGCGCCGGTGGGAGACGACGGGCGGGTGATTAGATATGCCGTCACCGGCGCAGGCAGTGATAAGTCCGTCTTCTGTTTCAAGTACGCCACCGTAGACCTGGCCGTTTGCGCACCTGAGCAGGTTGAAATTGCTGTCGGCGGATCGGCCGGCGCAAAGGGCAAGGTAGCAGTTGGTTACGTGATCGCCCCGGTCAAGTTAAGTGCCGGGAAGACCACCGTATCTGCCGGTGTTCAGAGCCAGCCCGGCGGCGAAGTCACCATCAGCGAGGAGATGCCCGGAGCATTGCGGGCCAAAGACGCGGCCGGCGCCGGGGCTTTGCTCAAGCTCACCCTGCCGGCCGGCGCTACCTTTGACAGGATACCGCAGGTGGAGGTGAGCGAGGGCGACCTGATTCTGGATAAAACTGATCTTAGACTGGAACAGGAAGACAGGGCGCTCGTCATTCCGGTGGAAAAATCCAGTTCCGTGCCCAGCACGATCAGGGTGAGCGGAGTTTCGCTAAACTTGAATAGAATGGTTCCGGAGGGAGATATAAAACTCGATGTAGGCGGCACTGCCTTGAGCGAAACGATAGCTCTCTTTTCGGATGATCTGAACAAACTGGAGGTAACCCTGGCCTCCTGTATCACACCTGCTCCCGGCGAGAAAAAGACCGGTGCGGTTTTCACCATCGGCAGCACAAGCTACGAAATAGGCGGTAAAAAGCAGGAAATGGATGTAGCGCCCTACATCAAGGAAAACCGCACTTACGGACCGGTCCGCTACATCGCCAACGCCCTGGGGCTTCGCGACCAGGACATATTCTGGGAGGAAACAACGCAGACGGTTACCTTGATGCGCGGCAAGCGGGTGGCCCAGCTCAAAGTCGGGAGGGCGAGCATCCTTATCCAGGGAGTGGAAATGCCCATCGACGTTGCACCGGAACTGGTGGATCCGGGCCGGGTAATGCTCCCTTACCGCTGGGTGGCCTTTGCTCTGGGCGCCAGCGTTTCCTGGAACGAAGAGAAGCAGCAGGTCACTATCCATACCATATAGCTGAATAATTTAACTCCATAGAAATTTTCTTTTTTCTGCCTTCCGGATATGGAATAAAAAGGAGCTACTCTCCACGAAGCGGAATAAATAAAGGCACTAAGGCACAAAGGCACAAAGAGAAATGTACCGGGAATATTAACTTTGTGCCTTTGTGCCTGGGAAGCTTTGTGCCTGATCTTATAGAAGGAATTTTACTGACCGGTGGCGAAAAAACATTTTTAACCAGGATAGATATAATTACAAAATATATATAATTAAATCCGGCCACGAAGGCCCGTAGTCCTTGCTGAAGCGAGGAAGGGTCTTCTTTTTCTTATTTATCATGTTCTTTTTTTAAGTGATCTGTATGTAACCTGTCATGTATGCAAAGGAGATCGCTTATGGGAAGCTATCAACGTTTTACCTTTCCCTTTTCGGCTATAACCGGCCAGGAAAAGATGAAAAAGGGGCTCTTGTTGAACGCGGTCAACCCGCGGCTCGGCGGCGTGCTGGTGCGCGGCGAAAAAGGGACGGCCAAATCCACGGCGGTGCGGGCCCTGGCCGCCCTGCTGCCGGAGATTGAGGTGGTGGTGGGGTGCCCGTTTAACTGTGATCCCAGTGACCCCGCCCGGCTTTGCCGCCTCTGCCGGGGACGCCTGTCGGCCGGCCGGAAGCTGGAGAAGACCCGCCGCCGGGTACAGGTCGTCGACCTGCCGGTGTCGGCCACCGAGGACAGGGTCATGGGCAGTCTGGACTTCGAACACGCCATCAGGCACGGCCGGCCCCGCTTTGAACCGGGCCTTTTGGCCCGCGCCAACCGCGGGATCATTTATGTGGACGAGGTGAACCTCCTGGACGACCACATCGTAGACGTGCTTTTGGATGCCGCCGCTATGGGAGTAAATGTAGTTGAACGCGAGGGCGTTTCCTACAGCCACCCGGCGGAATTCATCCTGGTGGGGACCATGAACCCCGAAGAAGGCGACCTGCGTCCGCAGCTGCTCGACCGGTTCGGCCTCTGCGTCCAGGTGGAGGGGGTCACGGATCCCGGCGAGCGGGTGGAAATCGCCAGGCGGCGCGAGGCCTTCGACGCCGATCCCCTTGGCTTTATCGCCCAATGGTCGGAAGAAGAACAGCGTTTAAAGGAAAGGGTTGCCGCCGCCCGCCGCCTGCTGCCGGCGGTAACCATCGCACCGGAATTGCTGGACCTGGTTGCCGAATTGAGCATGGAAGCCTTTGTGGCCGGGCACCGGGCCGACATCATGATGGCGGCCGCGGCCCGGACCATCGCGGCCTGGAACGGGCGGACAGAGGTGATCGAAGGGGACGTTTACGAGGCTGCCGAACTGGTCTTGTTCCACCGGTTGCGGGAAGCGCCCCCGCCGCCCCCCGAACAACAGCCCGAGCCCCCCGCAGAAGAACGGGAAGAGCCGCCGGAGCAGGAGGAAGAAGACGACAGCCGGGAACAAGAACCGCCCGAACAGCCCGAAGAGACGCCGCTGCTGCCGGAGCAGCAAGATGGGGGGGCGAGGAACACAGAACAGCCGGAAGGGCAGGAAGAGGAGCGGGAGCAGCATATTTCTCCACCGGCGGCGCCGCAAGAAACAGTATTTGCCGTCGGGAAGCCCTTTCCAGTAAAACGGATCAGCCACGACCGGGACCGTATCTTGCGGAAAGGCTCGGGAAGGCGCTCCCGCACCAGAACTGCTTCCAAGGCGGGGCGCTACGTGCGCAGCACCATGCAGCGAAAAAACGACGATTTGGCCTTCGACGCCACCCTGCGGGCGGCGGCGCCCTATCAGCGGCGGCGGGAGAAGAACGGCGTGGCGATTGCCATCGAAACCGCGGATATCCGGGAAAAAGTGCGGGAGAAGCGGATCGGCAACTTCCTGCTTTTCGTGGTGGACGCCAGCGGGTCGATGGGAGCGCAGCAGCGGATGGTGGAAACCAAGGGGGCCATCCTTTCCCTGCTGCTGGACGCTTACCAGAAAAGGGATCGCATCGGGATGGTGGCCTTCAGGGGGGGCACGGCAGAAACGCTCTTGCCGCCAACAAGCAGCGTGGAAATGGCCCATAAGCTTCTGGAGGAGTTGCCGACAGGCGGCAAGACGCCGTTGTCTGCCGGCCTCATCAAAGCTTACGAAGTGGCCAAAGCCCACCTTTATAAAGATCCGAATATTGAGCCTCTTTTAATTATTATTTCCGACGGCAAAGGCAATGTGAGCATGGGCGCCGACAAGCCCCTGGCGGAGGCGCGCCGGGCGGCGGAAATCATCAGGGCCGAGGAAAGGATCAAGACCCTGGTCGTCGACGTGGAGAAAAGCGGTTTTCTAACTTTCGGGCTGGCCCGGGAACTGGCCCTTGTCCTCGGCGCCGAGTACTATAAAATTGACGACTTAAAGGCCGATACCCTGGTTCAAGCGATTAAAGAGATGAGCTGATTTTTCGTTTTCCGTTTGACCATAAAGCACAAGAAGGGTGATTTAAAAATGGGTGCTTTCAAAAAGGTATATCCTTTCGCTGCCATTGTAGGGCAGGAGGAAATGAAAAGGGGTCTTTTGCTTAACGCTGTTAATCCCAAGCTTTCGGGGATTCTCATCCGCGGCGAAAAAGGCACGGCCAAATCCACCGCGGTAAGGGCGCTGGCCGCTCTATTGCCGGAAATCGAAGTGGTGGCAGGCTGTGTTTACAGCTGTGATCCCGATGACATAACCACCATGTGTGCCAGTTGTCGGGAACGCCTGGCCGCCGGCGAGGAGCTGCCCCGGGCGCGGCGGAAGATGCGGGTGGTGGATCTGCCGGTGTCGGCCACCGAAGACCGGGTGGTTGGTACTCTTGACATAGAACAGGCCATCAAAAAAGGGGAAAAGCACTTCGAGCCCGGTGTGCTGGCCCAGGCCAACCGGGGCATTCTCTACGTCGACGAGGTGAATCTTTTGGACGACCACATCGTGGACGTGCTTTTGGATTCGGCGGCCATGGGGGTGAACACCGTCGAGCGGGAAGGAGTGTCCTTTGCCCACCCGGCCAACTTTATTTTGGTAGGTACCATGAACCCCGAGGAAGGAGAGCTTAGACCCCAGCTTCTAGACCGTTTCGGGCTTTGTGTAAACATTACCGGGATTCTCGACCCCGCCCTCAGGGTGGAAGTGGTCAAGCGCCGGGCTGCTTTTGAAGAGGACCCGGAAGGGTTTGCCCGGCAGTGGGAGGCGGAAGAAGAGCGCTTACGCCGGCAAATTGTCGCGGCCAAAGCGCTCCTGCCCGCAGTAAAGATATCTGACGAAATGCTCTTTTTAATCGCCAGGATCGCCGTCGAAATGGGCGTGGACGGCCACCGGGCCGACCTGGTCATGATGAAGGCGGCCAAAACCACGGCGGCGCTACGCGGCCGGGAAGAAGTTACCGAAGACGACGTGCGCAGTTCAGTAGACCTGGCCCTGCTCCACCGGATGCGCCGCAGACCTTTCCAGGAGATGGACATTGACCGGGAGAAGTTACAGGTGATCATGGGCGGCCAGAAAACCGGTCGTTTACCCGAGCATTTGTCCGGGTGCAGCCGTCAGTAAGATAGTTTATGCCCAATAAATCATTACGCTGGGGTGTCATCCGGAGGTTAAAAGAGTGATCGAGCTTCGCCGGTTAACCAAACATTACGGGAATATTGTTGCCGTGGCCGGTCTGGACCTGGAGATAAAAAAAGGAGAGATTTTTGCCCTGCTGGGTCCCAACGGCGCCGGCAAGACCACCACCATCCGGATGCTGACCATGCTCACCAGACCCACCGGCGGCGCGGCCCTGATCAACGGCTATGATGTGATTAGGGATCTGGGTAAAGTGAAGAAAGAAATCGGGGTGGTTCCCCAGCACATGAACCTGGACCAGGAGCTGACGGCCCGGGAGAACCTGGAACTGCACGGTCGGCTGCACAAGATCCCTGCCCCCGAAAGGCGCAAGCGCGCCGAAGAACTGCTGAAATACGTGGAACTGCAGGACCGCGCCGGGGAACTGGTGAGCCGGTTTTCGGGGGGGATGAAGCGCCGGCTGATGATTGCCCGGGCGCTTATGCACAGCCCCCAAATCCTCTTTTTGGACGAACCCACCGTAGGCCTGGACCCCCAGACCCGCCGCAAAATCTGGGACCTGATCCGGCGGATGAATAGCGAAGGCATGACTGTGCTCTTAACCACCCATTACATTGAAGAGGCGGAAGTGCTCTGCCACCGGGTGGGCATTATGGATAAGGGAAAACTGATTGCCATCGGCACACCTGGTGAGTTAAAGCAAAAGGTGGGGGAAGTGGTAGTGGAGTCCTTTGGGGGCAGGGATACAGGGTATAAATTTTTTGCCGGCCGCGAAGATGCCCTGACCTATGCCCGCCATCTGGAGGGGGATGTGTTGATCCGGGAGTCAAACCTGGAAGATGTATTTATCGAGCTGACCGGACACAAGGTGGGTGACTGAAATGGATTTCTATACCGTCCTCTGGCGGGAGATGGTAGTGCTCAGGCGCACCTTTTACAAGTTTTTTGCTTCCCGGCTGGTCAGCCCGCTCCTTTACCTGGTGGCCTTTGGCTGGGGGCTGGGCCGGGGCCTGAAAATGAACGGCGGGAACTACCTGGAATTTGTGGTGCCCGGGATCATCGCCCTTTCGGCCATGAACACCAGCTTTAACGCTGTGGGCATTACCCTGAACATGAGCCGGTTGTACCACAAAACCCTGGAAGAATACCTGATTGCGCCCATCAGCGCCGGCGCCTTTGTCCTGGGGGAAGTGCTGGCCGGTACGGTCCGGGGGTTGCTTGCCTCTTTGATCATCCTGGCGCTGGCTTTTTTGTTTGGCGCCCACCTGGCGGTCAACGGGTGGTTTTTGCTGGTGGTCGTGCTCACCTGTTTCCTCTTTGCCGCCCTGGGCGTGGTGGCGGCCATGACCATCAACTCCCACGAGGACATGGCCAACTTTTCCACTTTTGTGATTTTGCCCATGTCTTTCTTGTGCGGCACTTTCTTTTCTACCGACAGTTTGCCCAGGGCCGTGGCCTATATCATTGAGGTCTTACCGCTGACCCACGCCAGCTATGCTTTGCGTGCTCTGGCCCGGGGAGACGGGCTCCTGCCCCTCTCCCTGGCCGTGCTGGCTGCGTATGCGGTGGTACTGTTCCTGGCCGGCGTGGCGGTGGTGCGGAAGGTCAGGTAAAGAAAAAAATTTTTTGGAGGAAGGATTTTTCATCCCAGGGTAGAACGAGTATATTATATTTTAGGTAATTTGGTGGGGGTTTCAGGTAAAGGCGACCGGAGTCGCCGGAGCTAAAATAAGTTTTTAAGCCCGCCAGGTAAAAACTCGGATCATTAAGCCACGAAGGCTTTCACTTCCTTCCAGAGGAGGAAGGTGTCTTCGTGGTTTTTATTTTCGAACAGGAGGGAGCGCCGTGAAGCAAATTACCGCCGTCATGTGGCACAGCCACACCACCACCTTGCGGAGGGCGGCAGGGCTGGTGGCGGACGAGCTGAAAGTGAAAGTTTACTCTGCCCGTTTTCTCGACGAAGGGAAGGAGGACCTGACGGAAGCCCTGGCCGAGATGGCCCGGGCCGACCTGGTGTTTCTTTACCGTTCCACGGCCGAAAGCATCTGGAGTGAGCTGGAGAGGGCGGTAAAAGAACTGGGCAAACCGGTAGTCTGTGTGGCCCACGACCCGGCTTTATGGGTTCTTTCCACAGTGGGGCCGGAGGTAGTTTCCAAATGCTATACGTATATAGTGCAGGGCGGTAAAGAAAACTTTGCCCATTTGCTCCGTTACCTGGCGGCGGAAGTGCTGGGTGAACGGCTGGCGTACAGCGAGCCGCTTACCTTCCCCTGGGAGGGCATTTACCACCCGGCCGCACCGGGATGCTTTACTGCGGTGGAAGAGTATTTATCCTGGTACGAGTCGTATTTTACAAACCTGTTATCCCGGCAAAGCGACCCAAAGACAAAGGAACAAGCGCCGCTCCGGCCGGATTTCCAGCAGTCCGGCCCGGGTCAGGTCAGCCCGGAACCGGCCGCTATTCCTACGGTGGGTCTTCTTTTTGCCCGCAACAACTGGGTGAACGGCAACCTGGCGGTAGAGGACTTATTGATTCGCTTGCTGGAAGAAAAAGGCATGAGAGTGATCCCCGCCTTTTGCTATTCCCTGAAAGATGACGGTCTGGGCACGAAGGGTTCCGGCGAGGTGGTGCGCCAGTACTTTTTCACTCCAGACGGGAAGCCGCGCATCAATGCCCTGGTCAAGTTGATTTCCTTCTTCCTGGAAGCCCGCACCCGTACCGATGACTTTTTGCGTGAAAACGTAGCATCTTCCGGCGTGACTCTTCTGCAAAAGCTGGGCGTCCCCGTCTTCCAGCCGGTAACCTCTTTTTACCGCACGGTGGAGGAATGGGCAGAAGATCCCCAGGGGATAAACCGGGACATTGCCTGGTGCGTCTCCCTGCCCGAGTTCGAGGGGGTGATCGAGCCCATCTTCATTGCCGGGGCCAGGCGGGAAGGGGAGCTGGAGCTGCGCGTGCCGGTGGAAGAGCGCTGCCGGCGCCTGGTGGAGCGGGTGGCCGGCTGGCTCAGATTGGCCCAAAAGCCGGTGGCCGAGAGAAAGGTGGCCTTCATCCTGCATAACAACCCCTGCGCTTCGGTGGAGGCCACCGTGGGCGGCGGGGCCAACCTGGACACTTTAGAGAGCGTGGCCGGGATTTTGCGCCGCATGCGGGAGGCGGGCTACAGCGCGGAGGTACCGGAAAACGGCAAAGAACTGATCGACACCATTATGAACCGCAAGGCTATCTCCGAGTTCCGCTGGACTACCACCGACGAGATCATCAGCAAAGGCGGGGCCTTAAAACTCATGCCCGTGGAAGACTACCGGCAGTGGTTCGACACCTTATCTCCGCGGGTGCAACAGCGCCTTACCGAAGCCTGGGGTGCTCCTCCGGGTGAGGCGATGAACGGCGTGCCCGCCGCCATGGTGTACGAGGGAAAAATTATCATTACCGGCGTACAGTACGGCAATGTCGTGGTCTGCGTGCAGCCGAAAAGAGGTTGCGCCGGGGCGCGCTGCGACGGGCAGGTCTGCAAAATCCTGCACGACCCGGACATCCCGCCGCCCCACCAGTACCTGGCCACATACCGCTACCTGGAACGGGACTTTGGGGTGGATGTTATAGTACACGTGGGTACCCACGGCAACCTGGAGTTTTTGCCCGGCAAAGGCGTGGGTCTCTCCGGCGACTGTTATCCGGATTTAGCCATCGGCACCCTCCCCCACCTTTACATCTACAACGCGGATAACCCGCCGGAGGGAACCATTGCCAAAAGGAGGAGCTACGCCGCCCTGGTGGACCACATGCAGACGGTGATGACCGGGGGCGGGCTTTACGACGAGCTGGCCGAACTGGACCGCTACCTGGAGGAATACGAAAAGGCTAAAGTAGCCGATCCGGCCCGGGCCCATACTTTAGAGCATTTGATTATCGAGGAAATCAAAAAGACCAACCTGGATAAACAAATCCCCGTGGAAGACGGCCACCATAATTTTGCCTTAATCGTGGAAAAGGCCCACGCAGTGCTCTCCGGCATCCGCAACACGCAGATTCAGGATGGTCAGCATATCTTTGGCGAACTGCCGCAGGGCGAGCGGCGCATAGAATTTATCAACTCCATCCTGCGCTTTGACGCCGGGGAGAGGGCTTCTTTGCGCCGGGCCGTGGCCGATCTCATGAACCTGGAACTGGCCGAACTGCTGGCCGACCAGGGGCGGGTCTCGACTCGCTACGGGAAGTCCCACGGGGCCCTCCTGGAAGAAATAGATGCTGCGGTCAAAACCTTCATCGGACAGTTTTTAAAGGGGCGGGAGGTAGATCCCGGCCTGGCCCAGGAAGTTCTGGGTGATAAATTTGTCTATCCGGATGCGTTGCCCGCAGTCAATGCCCTTTTACCCCGGGTGCTGGATTTGAACGAGCGCATTGAAGCTTCCCGGGAAATCGAGTCGCTGCTTTCCGGCTTTGCCGGCCGGTACATTCCCGCCGGCCCTTCGGGTTTGATTACCCGCGGCCGGGACGACGTGTTACCCACCGGCCGTAACTTCTACTCCCTTGATCCCCACCGGGTGCCTACGAAAGCGGCCTGGGAAGTGGGGAAACGACTGGCTCAAAAGGTTCTGGAAAAACACCTGGCGGAAGAAGGCCGCTATCCGGAGAACATTGCCCTTTACTGGATGTGCAATGACATCATGTGGGCAGACGGAGAAGGACTGGGGCAGATGTTTTACCTGCTGGGCGTAAAGCCGAAGTGGCTGCCCAACGGGCGGGTGGGGGGTATTGAAGTAATCCCGCTGGAAGAATTAGGACGCCCCCGCATTGACCTGACCGCGCGGGTTTCCGGCATCACCCGGGACAACTTCCCCAACTGCGTGGAACTCCTGGACGAAGCCGTCCAGACCGTGGCCGCCCTGGACGAACCGGTGGAACAGAACTACGTCCGCAAGCACACCCTGGCCCAGCTGGACGGGCAGAGCAACGCGCAGGCCTGGCGGGACGCTACTTTACGCATCTTCGCCTCCAAACCGGGCACCTACCAGGCCGGTGTGAACCTGGCCGTCTACGCCTCGGCCTGGAAAGAAGAAAAGGATCTGGCCGACATCTTTATCTACTGGAACGGTTACGCCTACGGCAAAGGCGTCTTCGGCCGGGAGGCCTTCCGCCAGCTCCAGACCAGTTTGAAGACGGTAGACGTCACCTACAACAAGGTGGTCACCGACGAGTACGACCTCTTCGGCTGCTGTTGCTACTTCGGCACCCACGGCGGGATGACCGCCGCCGCCCGGGCGGCTTCCGGCAAAGAGGTGAAGACCTACTACGGCGACACCAGGGAGCCGGAGCACGTGGAGGTGCGCACCCTGGCCGACGAAATCCGCCGGGTGGTGCGCACAAAACTCTTGAACCCCAAATGGATCGAAGGACAAAAGCGCCACGGCTACAAAGGCGCCGGGGACATTTCCAAGCGGGTCGGCCGGGTCTACGGCTGGGAGGCTACCACCCAGGAAGTGGACGACTGGATTTTCGACGATATCACTAAAACCTTTATTCTGGACGAGGAAAACCGCCGGTTCTTTGAAGAGCACAACCCCTGGGCCCTGGAAGAAATCGCCCGCCGGCTGTTGGAAGCCCACCAGCGCGGCCTGTGGAACGCCGACCCCGAAGTGCTGGAAGGCCTGAAAGAACACTACCTGGAGATCGAAGGCTGGCTGGAAGAAAAGATGGGGGAGGTAAAGGGCGAGTTCCAGGGTGGCGCCATCGACATCCTCACCGCCGAGGAGGTGGCCGACTGGGGAGCGAAGATGCGGGAGATCAAGGCGAAGCTGGGGAGCTGAGATTTGGGTTTTGCAATAACCTTGAGCAGATTCTGCAGAGAGGAGTTTTAGTGCATGAGGAAATGGTTAATCCTGGCTTTGGTCAGCCTGGTGGTATTATCAGTGCTGACCGGATGCGGGCAGGCAAAATCGCCGGTTTCCGCGCCGGATAAAAAGACGGTCACCGTTAACGATGCGGCAGGACGGCAGGCGCAGGTTCCTTACCCGGCGAAGCGCGTGGTTTGTCTTGCCAGCGATGCGGCAGAGGTCATTTGTGCGTTAGGTGCAGAAGACCAGGTTGTTGCCGTTTCTGATACGCTTAAAAGTTACCCGATAGTGAAGGAAAGATTTGCCAATACGCCAGGAGTCGGCAATTTTTCTGAGCCGAGTGTGGAGAAAATTTTAGAAGTACGTCCAGATGTGGTGTTAGGGTACAAGCAGTCTCTCGATAATAAGATTGCAGAAAAAATTCAAGCTGCCGGCATTCCATTTATCGTTTTGACGTGCAACGATATGCGTACCTTTGTTCAGGATGTGAAAAATCTGGGTTGTCTTTTGGGGAAAGAAAAAGAAGCAGACGATTTTATCACTTTTATCAATAACAACCTGAAAAAGATTACCGAAGTCATTCAAAAAGTTCCGCTTTCTCAAAAGCCTCGTATCTATATAGAGGGCTTTCAGCCGTTTACCACTTATGGTAAAGAAAGTCCATCAGCAAATATAGTTGAATTGGCTGGAGGGACTAATATAGCCGAAAATGAACCAACGGCCAATCCCAAGATTAATCCCGAATGGGTTATTAAACAAAACCCGGATGTTATCATTAAAGTGGTTACCAGCGACAAGACCCTTCCTGATGTAATGCGGCAGGAGGGGGAAAACATCGTATCACGACCTGGATTTAAAGAAATAAAAGCAGTTAAAGACGATAGAATTTACGTGATTGGTTGGAAAGTATACACCGGGGCCAGGGCAGTGATTGGTGCCGCCTATCTGGCTAAATGGTTCCATCCCGACCTTTTTAAAGATGTCGACCCGGAAGCAATCCACCGGGAAATGCTTAAAAAATTTTATAATGAAGAACTCCGAGGGGTATGGGTTTATCCTGAAAAATAATGGTGTTAGGCCTGTGTAAATGGTGTTAGGCAAGGAGGGTGAGTTTAATTTGGCCGATATACAGGATGGCGGACGCGGCCGGTACGATAATCCCAGGTATTATCCTGGGATTATCGACCTGTGTGCGCCCATTCCGCTGCCCAGCTTGTTAGTGTTTTTAATCATCTTCTGCGTAGCCTTCACGGCAGGGTGCGGGCAAACAAAAAAGGAGGCTTCTCCGGCAGAAATCACCATTACAGATTCTCTGGGTAAAAGCATTGCTGTTCCCCAGCCGCTGGAAAAGGTGGTTGTGTTAAATGGCGATGTAGCGGAAGCTTTATCTATCATAGGGGTTCGGGATGCAATAATCGGCGTTAGTGATACTGTTCAGCAAAATCCTTACCTTGGCCTTCAGGATAAACCAGTGGTGGGGAAGTGGGACAACCCAAGCGTTGAAAAAATAGTAGAACTAAAGCCGCAGGTCGTATTGACCTACAGCAAGTGGCCTGGCGGAG
>JBFLZY010000073.1:0-13535 GCA_040755975.1 Bacillota bacterium
GACCAAAGGAGCTGACGGGCGGGAAGATTACCGCCGACCAGGCCGGAAAAAAGGCCCTGGAGTTTATCGACCGCCGCTATCCGCCGGAAAACTACGTGGTCGAAAGGGTGAGCATAAACAAGGGGAAAATCAGAGCCTACAATGTGGATATCGCCTCCCGCCTGCTTAGTTTTCAAGAAAAGGCTGCCGTGGCTTTAAGCGAAACGGGAGGCCACGTTCTATGGTACACCAATGCCCGCAATGTGGGCAAGCAGTCCCTCAGTCTGGAACAGGCCCGGGAAAAGGCCAAAGAATTTTTAATCCGGCGGGGGTACCGGGACATGCTTCCCACTTACTACGAACACGGCGGCGGGGTGGCCATTTTCAACTTTGCCGCCACCCAAAACGGGGTAATCCTCTACCCGGACCAGATCAAGGTAACCGTGGCTTTAGACAATGGCCAGGTTTTGGGTATGGAAGCAGCCGGCTACCTGATGAACCACCACCGGCGGGAAATTCCCCGGCCGCGCCTGACCGCCGCCCAGGCCCGGGCAAAATTAAGCCCGCACCTGAAAAATATTACCGGCGGCCACCTGGCCGTAATCCCCATCGGTACAGATCAGGAAAAGCTGGTTTACGAGTTCCGGGGCCAGCTGGACAACGACACCTTCCTGGTGTACATCAACGCCCTGGACGGCAAGGAGGAACAGGTTTTAAGGCTGGTGCGGAACAGGGAAGGGATATTGACGCTTTGATCAGGATAAACTCTTCTGAAGGCATCTTCAAACCGGGGGAATCTATAAAACAAATAACTCTTGAAAATAGGTTTTTTTTAAGGTAAGCTATAACCAGAATTTTATCCTGGGAATTTTTATCTGGAGGTTTTCCCCGGTGCCATCTTTTATCCTGACAGATTATATCAATCAATGCATGGCTGAAGCGGTCTATGATAAACTCGCGGACGGCACTTTTGCCGGGCGCATCCCCACGTGTACGGGCGTTGTAGCTTTCGGACGGACGTTGCGGGAATGCGAAGCCGAACTTCGCTCCACCCTTGAAGATTGGATCCTGCTCGGTTTAAAGCTTAAACATCCCCTTCCAGTAATCAACGATATTGACCTTAACCAGGAACCTCGTTATGAGTCGCTGGGCTCCCTGTAAACGCCGGGAATTCATCAGCCGCCTGCGCCGGCTGGGGTTCCAAGGACCTTACAAGGGAACCCGTCACGAGTTTATGGTTTATGGCAATTTCCGCTTAAGCATCCCTTCTAACCAGGATTATTCCATACCGCAACTCAAAATGATGCTTGAAGAAGTCGAAAAGGTTATTAACCGGAAGATTAGCTTGCAGGAATGGGAAAGTTTAAAGTAATCCTCTCTTTAGAATAGCCATCCAGATAATCTATACCGCTCTTACCGTTACCCGGCTGCCTTTTCCACCAGCCAGCCTGAAAATACTCCTACCCTGAAAATACTCCTTTGCCCGCCGCTCGTTTGCCGTCGCTCCAGCAAATCGAACGGCGGGCCGGGCATTTTCACCCTCTGCCGGTGTCGCGAAAAAGAGGCATGGGGGGTCTGTTCCCGCTTACGGTGAGGTTTCCCGGGTGGCCGTAAGTTCTTGTTTTTCACCGGCTGCCGCCGGCTGGGACGGCACGGGAACGGTGCCGGGGCGCGTCCTTTTCCCGGGCGCCAGGCGCTGCCACGCCTGCAGCAGGCCGCCCGGGAAGAAAAGAACGATCAGAATGTAGACGAGCCCGAACAGAATCAGCCAGCGCTCAAAGATGGTGTACGCGCGGGCGAGCCTGGTAAACCACTCCTGGGCAAAGCTGACCAGCGCCGCGCCGACCACCGGCCCGAAAAGGGTGCCGCTGCCGCCGATAATCGTCATCATCAGGGCGTCCATGGTCTTATCCAGGGCCAGCACGGAAGCACTCACGAAGCGCTGCTGCAGGCCGTAGAGCGCCCCGGCCAGGCTGGCCAGAACCCCGGCCACGACCGTGGAAATAAGCTTATACCGGAAAACGTCGTACCCCAGCGCCGCCGCCCGCTGTTCGTTTTCCCGGATCGCCTGCAGGACCGCACCCGCGGGGGAAGAAACAAAGACGCGCAAAAACCAGGAGATGAGCATGAAGATAAGCAGCGCAAGGTAATAATAAAGAACCCTGTCCTGCAGCATCGGCGGCACGGAAAAACTAAAGCCGTCCTCGCCCCCGGTGAAGGTGCGCAATTTCAACGCGGCGATAAAAAACAACTCGCCGAAAGCCAGCGTAAGCATGGCGAAGTACACGTCCCGCACCCGCAGGGAAAGAGCGCCGATGACCAGCGAAACGACCAGCGCAAACAGGGCGGCGGCAATAATGCCCCCCAAAACGGTAGGCAGCCCCGGGCCGGCGTTTTTCAACAAAAGTCCAATGAGGTAAGCCCCGCTGCCGAAAAAAAGCGCGTGCCCGAAGCTGACGATGCCCGTATAACCCAAAAGTAAATTATAACTCATGGCAAAAATGCTGAAGATAAAAATGTGCGTGAACAAATTAAGGGTGGCGCGCGACCCGGTCAACAACGGCAGGGCAAGCAAAAAGATTAAAATTACCCCCGCGAAAACATATCCCGGCCACCTTTTCATCAGACCCCGCCTCCCCCAAACAAACCGGTGGGCTTGAGCAGCAAGACCACCGCCATCAACAGAACGTTGACCGCCAGGGCGGCCTCCGGAATAAACCAGGCCACAAAAGCCCCGATCAGGCCGACCAGCAGGGCGCCCGCCAGGGAACCGACAAAGCTGCCCAGGCCGCCGATGACCACCACAACGAAGGCCAGGAGCTGGTTATCCAAACCCATCGAGGGGCTGATGGCACCGCCCAGCGGCCCCATGATCGCCCCGCCCAGGGCCGCCAGCCCGGCCCCCAGGGCAAACACCAGGGTAAACACCTTGCGGATGTCGAACCCCAGCGCCTGCACCATTTCCGGGTTTTCCACCCCCGCCCGGACCACGATGCCCAGCATGGTGCGCTTGAGCAGCAAATATACGGCCAGCGCCACGAGCAAGCCCACGGCAATGGTAAACATCCGGAACTTGATCAGGATAATCCCGCCGAAATCCCAGCTCCCGCTTAAAATTTGCGGCACCGGACTGATTAAGATATTGGGACCCCAGACTACCTTGATCAACTCCCCCAACACGATCATCAGGCCCATTGTCAGCAGCAGCTGCAAAATGTGGTTCCCGTAGACCCGGCTGATGGTGACCCGCTCCAAAATCGTCCCGATGACTGCCCCGGCAAAGACGGCGCCCAAAACGGCCAGTAAAAAATTGTGGGTGAGGCCGAAAATCCATGCCCCCACGTAAGCCCCCCACATGAACAGGGCGCCGTGGGACAGGTTCAACACACTCATCAGCCCGAAAATGATCGAGAGGCCCACCGCCAGCAGAAAAACGGCCATGCCGGTGGCAATCCCGTTGGTGAACAGATTGATAAAAGTATCCATTGCTCTCCTCCCTTGAAAATAAGTTAAGTGCCTGACACTTAACTTAAGCCTTCTCGGACCTCCTGCCGATCCCCAGGTACCGGTGCAAAATTTCGCCGTTTGCCGCCAGTTCGGACATCCCGCCGCTCCAAACAGTGCGCCCGTCGTCAATAACCGAGCAAAAATCGCCCACGGTCCGGGCCAGGTTAAAATTCTGCTCCACCAATACGATCGTCGTTTCTTTTTTAATCTCGTTGAGGGCCTGGGCCACCTTTTCGACAATCAGGGGCGCCAAACCCTTGCTCGGCTCGTCGATCAAGAGCAGGCGGCTTTCGGTCAAAAGCACGCGCCCGATGGCCAGCATCTGCTTCTGGCCGCCGCTCAAGCTCCCCGCCCTTTTCCGCCAGGCCGCCTGCAGCTCCGGAAAAAGCGCCAGCATTCCGGCCAGGCGCTCCTCCTTTTGCTGCCCCCGCATGGCCAGGCGTAAATTTTCTTCCACGGTCAGCCCGCTGAAGATCCCGTGGTCTTCCGGCACGTAACCCAGGCCCCGCCTGGCGATGACGTGCGCGGGCAGACCGGCGATGGGCTGCCCGGCAAACCGGATCTCTCCGCTGTGCGGCCGCAATAGACCCATGATGGTGCGTAAAACGGTCGTTTTTCCGGCGCCGTTGCGGCCCAGGACCACGGTTGCCCCGCCCTCCGGAACGGCCAGGCTGATTCCCTGAAGAATGTGAAATTCGCCGATATACGTATGCAAATCCGCCACCTGTAAAATCAAGCCAGGCCACCCCCCAGGTAAGCCGCCTGCACCCTTTCGTCCCGGATGACGTCCTCCGGCAATCCCCGCGCCAGCAGGGAGCCGAGATGAAAGACCATCATTTCGTCCGAAAGGGATAAAACCATGTCCATTTTATGCTCCACCAGCAAAATTGTCCTGTCCCGCTTTTCTTTCAGACGCTTTAACAGCGCAATCATGGCCGGTACTTCCTCCAGGGAAATGCCGGCGGTAGGCTCATCCAGCAGCAAAACTTCCGGTTCCAGGGCGAGGACAATGGCAATCTCCAGCTTGCGCTTTTCGCCGTGGGTGAGGGTAACGGCCGGGGCGCCGGCTTTTTTCGTCAACTCCACCAATTCTAAAATTTCCAGTGCTTTCGCCTTCAGCTCCGGAAACCTGGTGACGGACGTCAGCGGGCGGTAGCCGACCCGCGCCCTGGCCTGCACGGCCAGGCGAACATTTTCCAAAACCGTCAGCTTTGGAAATACGTTGGTGATTTGAAAGCAGCGCCCCAATCCGAGGCGGGCCCGGGAATGGGCCGGCAGGCGGGTAATCTCGCGTCCTTTTAAAAATATTCTGCCGCGCGTGGGCGCCAGCTGGCCGCTGAGCAGGTTGAAAAAGGTGGTCTTCCCCGCCCCGTTCGGGCCGATCAGGGAGGTAAAGGCATAGGGCCTGATGCCGACGCTGACGCCGTTGACGGCCAGGTGGCCGCCGAAGGCGATGGTCAGATCCTGCGTGGAAATAATCCCGTCCGTCATTATTCCACTTCCTTCTTAACTTACTTATGTTTTCTTTCGTTTCCACAGGAAGGGAACGCAAGTTCCACAATGAATCTCCCCAAATACTACTTCGTTGCTTCTAATCAGTTCCCCTGCTGCAGTTCCCTTTTCAAAATTTTCCCCATGCCGCTTTTGGGCAGCTCACGCCTGAATTCGACGACTTTCGGCACTTTGTAGCCGGCCAGCCGTTCCCGGCAGAAGGAAATAATCTCTTCGGCGGCGGCCCGGGCGCCGGGGCGCAGGGCGACCACCGCTTTCGGCACTTCCCCCCATTTTTCGTGCGGGATGCCGATCACCGCCGCTTCGGCAATTTTCGGGTGGCTGTTTAAAACGGCCTCGATTTCCACCGGGTAGACGTTTTCCCCGCCGCTGATGATCATTTCTTTTTTGCGCCCGACAATGTAAAAGAACCCTTCCTCGTCCTGCCGCGCCAGGTCTCCGGTGTACAGCCAGCCGTCCCGCAAAATTTCCGCCGTGGCGGCGGGGTTCTGCCAGTAACCGGAACACAGGTGGTCTCCCCGGATGGCCAGCTCACCCACCTCGCCGGGGGGAACTTCCCGGCCGTCCTCGCCGACGAGCCTGACTTCGCTGTGGAACACCGGCCGGCCCACGGAGCCGATCTTGCGCAGCGCAGCGTCCTCCGGAAGGGCGAAACAGTTCGGGCCCGCTTCGGTCAACCCGTATCCCTGCTTGAAAATTACTCCTTTCGCCAAAAACGCTTCGTAAATGTGCCGGGGGCAGGGCGCCCCGCCGGAAATACACAGCCGCACGCTGCTGAAGTCCGCCTGCGGAAAAGCCGGCTCGTCCATAATCATTTGAAACATGGTGGGCACCATGCTGATTACCGTGCAGCGCTCCCGTTCAATCGTCTCCAGGGCCGGCCGGGCCTGGAAGGGGCCGGTTAAAACGAGCGTCCCGCCCAAATGAACGAGCGGGGTGGTCAGCACATTGATCCCGCCGGTGTGAAAAAACGGATAAAAGACGGGGGCGACGTCGTCGGGAGTCAGCCCCCAGCTGACGGCCGTATTAACGGCGTTCCAGGTCACCATGCGCCGGGACAGCACCGCCCCTTTGGGAAAGCCGGTGGTGCCGCCGGTATATAAAATGAGCCAGGGTGCTTCTAAATCAAAATCATTCTGCGGGCCGGCAAAAGAACTGGGCGAGGCAGCGAGAATCCGGGCGTAAGCAACGTCCCCGGCGCTCTCGCTCCCGGCTGATGCACCTTCCCTTTCTTCCCCCAGGAAAACGTATGCCGCCGCCGCGGCACGCGAGCGCAAATCTGCCGCGGCGGCCGCGTTCGCCTGGTCGTAAAAAAGCACCCGCGGCCGGCTGTCCTGCAAAAGGTAAGCCAGTTCGTTTACTTTGAGCCGGTAATTCAGCGGCACCAGGATGGTCCCCGTTTTTTGCGCGGCAAAAAGAAGATCCAGAAATTCCAGCCGGTTCTGAGCCAAAACCGCGATCCGGTCGCCCTTTTGCAGGCCCAGCTCCTCTTTGCAAAAGGCGGCCAGGCGCCGGGCGCGCTGGTTCAAGTCGCGGTAAGTCAGCCGGACGCCGCCGGTCGCGTCGATCACCGCCGTTTTGGCGGGGGTCAATTCCTCTCTTTTCGCCAGCCAGTCAGCTGCAAACATTGCTCAATCGATCTCCCCTTTTTGAAAAAGTGACTCACGATAATTCACGCCGCCGGGCCCCATTTCACCGCCGTCGCCACCCAGGCGTAACCAACCCCGGCGCTGACCATCACCACCAGGTCACCGTCCTTCACCCGCCCGCTTTCCAGAGCCAGTTCCAGGGACAGGATCTGGTCGATCTGGCCGATGTGGCCGTATTCGGCCAGGTAAATGGCCTGCTCCGGTTTTAAGCCCAGCCGGGAAAGGATGTAGTCGTGGGCCGAGCGCTTCATGTGCAGGATGCACAGGTAGCCGACGTCCGCCGTCGTATACCCGCTTTTGCGCACCGCCTCTTCAATCACCCGCACAAAATTGTCCATGGACACTTCTTCCAGGCGGTTCTTCATCCCCTCCGGGTCAAACACTTCCAGCGTATACAACCCCCTGGCCACCGCTTCGGGAGTCAGGGGCACTTTCGTGCCGCCGGCAATCACCCCCACCGCGTCGGCCAGGGACGGGTCGGTAATGACGTGGCTGCCCAAAACCTGGTTTCGCTTCAGGTTTTTCTGCAGCACCACGGCGGCTCCGCCGGCGGCCAGGTTGTACATAAAGCGCACCCGGGGATTTCGGTAGTCAATCAAATCGACGTTGCGGTAACCGCCGGCCAGCAGGACGGTATTCAGTTTTGCATCGGCAATCATTAAGTCCCGGGCCAGTTTTAAGGCCAGCACCATGGTCCCGCAGCGCAGCTGGACGTCGAAACTCCAGGCCCGGTTCGCCCCGACCCCTCCCTGGAGTTTGGTTCCCCCGGTTTGGACCAGGTGCTCCTTATACTCCTCGCCGATGTAAATAACCAGGTCTATCTCCGCGGGGTCCACCCCGCCTTTGGCCAGCGCCCGGCGCGCCGCCCGGATGCCCATTTCCACGGTGTGGTCGTCCGGCCCGGGCACGGTCTTGCGCAAGATCCCCAGTTTCTTTTCCACCACTTCTTGCGGCAGCCCGCTTTCCCCGGCAATATCGGCGCTGGTAAGGTAGCTGCCGGGCAAATATATCCCCGTGCTCCGAATGCCTACGGCTGCCCGATCCATACTTCTGGATTTTGCCCCCTTTCTTAAAAATTCCCTGTTTCATAATGGAACGGCCGGGTCTTTTTGAAGGTGGTTTTCCTCTTTGGTTACTTCCTGCAACAGGGAAGCGATTGCCTCCGGATCGGCCAGGCGGTACACGCGACCGCTCTGGACGTGTTCAACGGTAATATTCCAGGGGATCTGCTCGTTATCCGGTTCGTGGATTAACCGCACCAGGAAAGAAGCTACCAGCCGCCGCGCCAACTTGCCCTTCCTCCCTAAGCAAAGATTTCCCGCAAAGGTGCTGTGAGGTAAAGGATTCAAAAACAAAGAAATTGGGAATTAGTTAAAAATTTAAATAAAAAATGCTATCACCGGTTAAGATGATAGCAGAGATAAGTTACTCACCAGTTACACACCGCCCTGAAAACAATCCTTTGCCCGCTGTTCGTTTGCCGTCGCTCCGATGCTTCGGGCAAATCGAACGGCGGGCCGGCAGTTTTCATTCTCTGTTGGTGTCGCAAAAAAGCGGCATGGGATCTACCAAGTCAAAAGCTTTTGGGCCAGCTTTTTATAAAGCCCCGCCGTTTTTCCCGAAGGGTTTACCCCCAGCTCTTCTTTCAACACAGCCGCGCATTTCTTGTAGACGCGGGTAACCATGGCCCCGTTGTTGAGTTTACCGTAGCAAAGCATCTGCAAACGGTAGGCTTCCTCCCAGCAATTGTCCTTTTCCAAAATCTTCTCCGCCGCTTTCAGGCAGCCGGCGTAATCCCCCCGCCTGGCCAGCAGTTTGGCCAGCAGCTCCAGCGCGCGGATGTAAAGCACGGCCAAGCGCTCTCGCTCCTCCAGGCACCACTCGTCCTGGAACACCCCCTGCAGGTAATCCCCCTCATATAGCTCCAGGGCCCGTTTCAACTGGATTTCCGCCTGCTCCGGCCACTGGGCCGCCACCTTTTGCGCGCGCGCCACCAGGTTTTCAAACTCTTCCGCATCCAGCCAGAAACCGGAGGCCAGATTGAAATAATAAGCCGCGCCCTCGCGCTGGATGAAAAAGGAAGGGCTGCGCGGCTGCCGGCCGGGTTCGAGCACATTCATCAACGCATTCAACGCCACTTTGAAATCCCGCAGGGCGGCCTCCGGCTCCGCGTCCTGCCACAGGTAAGCCATGATCTCCTCTTTGTGCAGCAGCTGGCGCCGCCTGGTCAGGAAAAGCAAAAAAAGGCGCCGGGCGCTTTCGCGCCGCCATTCCGTAAGTTCAATCTCTTCTTCGCCGCGCCAGGCCCGGAACTTGCCCAGCGTTTGCACCTTCAAAGTATAGCCCACGCAGGGGAGGTTTTCACTGACCCCCAGTTTTTGCAACAGCCAGTCGACGTACGCGCGGCTGATCTCCCGCCTTTTTGCTTCGCGTAAAAGGGGAATCGAAGCCCGCCCGTCTTGAGCACCCAAAAGGGTTGCCCGCTGGAGCAAAAAATCGTACCCGCGCCCTTCACACAACTCCAGCAGCCGGGCGGCTTCCCGGCAAAATTCCTCCTCCCGCCCGTTTTTAAGCGCCACGTTCGTCAACCACCAGGCGGCGACCGCCTTGCCGAAGCTGTCCCCGCACCGGGAGAACATTTCCGCGGCTTTGGCCAGATAGCTCTCGGCCTCGGCGAACAGCTGGCAGTTTGCCGCGGCCGCTCCCAGGCAATGATGAAGAACGGCGGTAAACCACCGGTCCTTGACCTGTTCAGTTACCGCAATCCCTTCTAAGCCGCAGCGCTTCGCCGCCAGCCAGTCCTGGAGGAGGCCGTGCACCAGGCACTGCCCCATCAAAACTTCCGTCCTGCCGCGGATGACGCCCAGCCGGTCGTTTAATTCCAGCGCCGCCTGGTAAGCTTCCCGGCAGGAAGGGGTCGGGCGACCATCGCGCACCAGCAGGGCGTGGCCCAGGCGCACGTAACCAATGGCTTCCACAAAAGGGGACTTTAATTTTTGACCCAGCCGGATCCCCTCTTCGGCGGCGACCACCGCTTTTTGGGCTTCGCCCACGAAGGAGTAGCACAGGGAGAGCAAAAGCGGGGTTTCCCGAAAGGAAACGGGGGGGTGATAACCCTCCTTTTCCGCGGGCAGCCGGCTTTCCAGCAGCCTGATGGCGGCCTCCAGCCGGCCCGTGCGCAAAAGCAGCCTGGCTTCCAAATTCCCCCGGCCGGCCAGGTGGAGCATCTCCCCGGCCAGCCGCTGATAGCGCGTTGCCTGCCGGGGCCTGCCCTGGTTAAGGGTGTTTTCAGCCAGAAGATTTAAGATTTCGGCCTTTTCTTCCGTCTGCTCTTCGTCCAAAACTTTATAGGCGCGCCGCAAGAATTTTTCCGCCAGCTCGGGCTGGATGGTATCGATGTAAACCTCCCCAAGCCCGCGCAGGGCCCTCGCCAGGCCGGGGCGGTCGCCGGCGGCCGCGCATTTTTCCTCCGCCGCCCGGTAAAATCCGAGGGCGGCCTGGTAATTGGAGGCCAGCCTTTCTGCTTCCCCCAAAGCAATGAGCAATTCCGGGCGCCTTTGCAGATCCGCAGGCAGTTTCTCTAAGCAGGAGCGCAAAAGCTGGATCCGTCCGCTGTGCACCAGGGCCATGCCCAGGCGGGAGAGGAGGCGGGCTGCATCGGCCCACTGCCGGCCCAGGAGGAGGTGATGAAGGGCTTCCTCTTCCCGGCCCTCCTGCAGGTAAAAGTATCCCGCCCGGCAGTGGAGGATTTCCCAGTCGGGCAGCCTTTTCCGGGCTTCCCGGCGCAGGAAATTCCGGAAAAGATTGTGATACCGGTAAAGACCTTCGTCGCACTCGGTCAAAAAAAGACCTTTCTCGACCGCCCGCTGGATCAGCCGGGGGGCGAATTCCGCCCCGATTACCGCAGCGCAGGCGGGGGCGCTGACGTATTCCAAAACCGAGGACTTCAGCAAAAAAGACTGCAGGTCGGCTTCCTGCCGCTCCAGGACTTCCAGCGCCAGAAAATCAAACAAGGCGCTTAAATTGCTGCTTTCCACGGCCTCCAGGGAAAAATGGGTGCCCTCTTGCATCCCTTTTCCGATCAACTTTAAGGCCATCACCCAGCCTTCGCTGGACTGGTAAATGCGCAGGGCGTCATCCCTGGTTAAACGCCGGTTTCCCGTCTGCGCCAGGTAGTCGTATACTTCCTGGGCGGAAAAGGCCAGGTCTTTTTCTTCGATAAGCAGCCTTTCCCCCCTGGGCGCCAAACGGCAAACCTCCGGAAGAGTTACCTTTTCCCGGGAAAGGATGACCACCCGCAGCCAGCCGGGCTTGCCGGCCAAAAAACGATCGAAAAAGGAACAAACCTCCTGCTCCTTGCTCATGAAATGCCAGTCGTCCACCACCAGAACGCCCGTTTCCCTTTCCTTCCCTTCCAGGCAAAAGAGCAAGAAGCCGAGGATTTTTTCCCAGCCGGACACTTCCTGGTCGCGCAAAGCTTCGGTAAACTGCTCTTGCAACCCCGGCAGGAGACCATCCAAGGCCGCGGCCAGGTAGCAGGAAAAAACGAAAGAGCCGGCGTCTTCCGGGCCGGGGCTGTACCAGCAGCAGGGCACGCGTAAAGAGGCCAGGCTCTGCGCCACGGCCGTTGTTTTTCCGTACCCCGCGCCGGCCTGGACGACGGTAACGGGGTAGGCCGCTATCCTGGCCAGTTTCCCGTTCAATTCCGGCCTGCTCCAGAGATCCGCATCCAGCCTGGGAACCGTCAGTTTACTGCGCAACACGTTAACCGGCCGCATGCCGTTGATCACCTCCCGAAGTCCCGGGAATTTGGCCGCATTTACTTTCACTTTAACCAAAATCGTTCCAAAAAGCAATGTTTTCGCCCCAACCGGCTACTTTCTTTTTCAACCGGTTGCTTTCTCCGCTTCAGCGGTTTTGCCGACAACTCCGCTAATGCTGTAACCGCCCAGCAACTAGACTGATTAGAATTGTCTTATAAAATGCTATTTTCGATAGGACCCGCCCCATAATAATTTAGGTATATTTTCCCTAAAAAGAGAATAAATCCTGCTCGAATGTTAATAAACCAACGGGAGGTTTGCAAATGCGCTTAAAAGACAAGGTAGCCATTATCACCGGCGGAGCCCACGGCATCGGTAAAGAGACGGCCCGTTTGTTTGCCCGGGCTCGACCGCTTTTCCCTGGTGGGGCATTCCCTGGGCGGCGCGGTGGCCCTGGCGGCCGCCCTGGACGCCGGCGCGGCGGTGGAGCGTCTCGTCCTCCTGAACCCCGCCCCGGCGGGAAGGTTCTTCCCTTTATCCAGGCTGGTTGATCCGGGCCTGTTCAACGGAACGGAATTTATTTTTCTAGAGCCGCCCCGAGACGGGGGTTTTCCCGGCCGGGAAAGCAACCTGCCTTGGCTCACCCGGGAACTGGCCCCCCTGCTCCGGAACAAAACCGGGCGGAAAATCGCCTTCAACCGGGCGGCGCTGGGGTCTCTGCTGGCCGCCGCCATGCCCACCGCCCCCCGAAACGATTTTTTCGAACGCCTGGTGGAAGACGCGGCCGCGGCAGATCCAAAAATCTTTCTTGCCTACCTGTGGGCGCTGCGCTCCCTGGATCTTTCCCCGCGCCTCCCCGGTCTGGCGACGCCCACTTTACTCCTGTGGGGGGATCTCGATACCGTAGTTCCCCTGCCTGCCGTCGTCCACCTGCAGAGCCTCCTCCCCCGCCGCCAACTGCAGATCATCAACGGCGTGGGCCACAGCCCCCAGGTGGAAAACCCGCCCCTGTTCGCCGATCTGGCCGGAGAATTTCTGCTTAGCCCCGGCTGAACAATTCCCCTACCCCAGCAGCTTCCCGGCCAGTCCGGCGATCCGGCCGGCCATGTCCGCCATCTCTTTGACGGCGTCGGTAATGTCCACCACCTTTTTGGCCTGGTCTTCCGTTACGACGGGAATCTGCCCGATCTGCTCCGAGAGCTCGTCCAGGGTTTCCTGAATTTTTCGTATTTCTGCCCTTATTTCACTGCTGGACTTGCTGGAACGGGCAGCCAGCTTGCGGATTTCTTCCGCCACCACGGTAAATCCCCGGCCCTGTCCGCCGGCCCGGGCCGCTTCGATGGCCGCATTCAGTCCCAGCAGGTGGGTTTGGGAAGCAACCTCCTGGATTAATTTCAAAATTACACCCATTCCCTCGGTCCTGCTCCTGATCTCCCGGGCGTTTGTTGCCAGTTGCTGGGCCGTGGCCGAAAGCTGTTCAAATGAGGCGGCAAAGTTGCTGCTGTTAACGCCGATCGTCTCCAGGACCCGGGTCAATTCACCGGCCAACCGGTACAATTCTTCCTGCTTTTCCATGGGCATGACCACCGCCAGCGCGCCAACCAGCCTTTCCTGCTCGTGAACGGGCAGGCTGATCCCAATGTAAGGGAAACCGAAAACGCTTTTGTCCACCTTCCTGATCACCCGCTTGTTTTCGGTCAACGCACCGTCCAGAACACTGCCCTTTTTAACCGGATCGCCGGGCTGCAGGCCGAACTTCAACTTTGCCCCGTCCAGGTAGGCCAGGTATTTTTCGCAATCCGATATGCCGATGGCCGCTTCGCCGTCCCACAGACCGTGAAATACGGGCGCACAGTTGACCACGCTGGTCAGCAATGCCTCCGCCATGATTGGCTTCACCTCCAAATACCGTTTTTTGTTTAATAGATGGGGGCGGGCCAGTTTCATTCCCGGTTGCACCAGATCAATCCGGAGATCCGGCACGGGGATTCCCTCCCGGGGAAAAAACGTTGTCTTCCCCATCCTGTCCTTTCAGGCGCGCGGCCAGGGAGACAAGTTCTTCCGCCAGCCTGTTGATTTCCATGAGGTTCCCCGCCATGGACTGGGTGGTCTGGGACTGCTCCTG
>JBFLZY010000074.1:0-13348 GCA_040755975.1 Bacillota bacterium
CCAGCCAGAGCCGTTTTCCCCGGGAGCGGAGCACCAGGAAAGGGTCTGCTCCCATTATGGAATAGCGAGCCAGTTCCGGAACGATTAGCCCGCTGTCCAGCAAGAAGCTGTAGGGGCGGGAGGATAACCCTTCGAAAAGGGCGAGTACGTCTGATGTTACCGGTATCTTTTTGATCATGGGTAAACACTCGGACATGACGAGCCGGTCCTTCCCTCCTTTCCACCGATTGCGAGAGTTTCCCATAATTACGGCGTTCTTGCCATAAAACTATAAAATGGCCGTGATTAACTGACGTGAAAATCTATTGTCAAAAAATTATGCAGCAGTTTTTTTCCCGCATTCGTAAGAATGGACTCCGGGTGAAACTGCACTCCTTCCACCGCGTACCGGCGGTGTCTTAAGCCCATGATTTCCCCATGGTCGGTTTGGGCGGTAATGACCAGGCAGTCCGGAAGAGTTTCCCTTTCCACCACCAGGGAATGATACCGGGCCGCTTCGAATGGGTTGGGCAGTCCGCGGTAAATCCCTGCGCCGTTGTGGTAGACCAGAGAAGTCTTCCCGTGCACAGGTCTTTTCGCCCGGATCACCCGTCCGCCGAAGGCCTGGCCAATGGCCTGGTGTCCCAGGCACACGCCCAGGAGCGGGATCCGCCCCGCGAAGCGTTTGACGGCGGCCAGGGATATCCCTGCTTCGTTTGGCGTGCAGGGGCCGGGGGAGATCACCAGGTGGGTGGGGGAAAGGGCTTCGATTTGCTTCAAGGTTACCCGGTTATTCCGGAAAACCCGCACCTTTTGCCCCAGTTCCTGCAGGTACTGGACCAGGTTATACACAAAGGAGTCGTAGTTGTCGATCACAACGACCATGACCAGTCCTCCTTCGGGTGTTCGCCCCGGCATCCCGCTAAATAAAAAAACCAGCCTCCGGCTGGTCCTCACCCCAGAAATCTCCGAGTCGTCTCGTCTCATCTAAGAGCTCGTCACTGGCACTGCTCAAGCTCAGCTTACAATTGTCAAGTTTAGCTTAGCATGGCGTTCCGGGGGCTGTCAAGGACGAATTTTTAATAATGGGCTACAGCAGTGTTTTACTGAATATTTCCCCGTCAACGATTGAAACGGGGGCAGCAGCCGGCAGATATCTTGACAAAAAGAGAGGCGCTTCTTATAATGGGTGAAAGTTATGATGGATGAAAACCGGGCGCCGAAAGGGTACGAGGGGGTGTCTTTGATCAAAGAAGAAATCATCGCGAGGCTGCAGAAGAATTTTCCCCAGTTTACCAGAAGCCAGCGGCACATTGCCGACTACCTGCTGGCTCATCCGGACCGGGTGGCCTTTTTGACCGCCTCCCGGCTGGGCCGCGAATTGAGCGTCAGCGAATCAACGGTGGTGCGTTTCGCCGTTGCTTTGGGTTACAGCGGCTACCCGGAAATGCAAAAGGACGTTCAGGAGATTATCCGTAATAAGTTAAGCACTGCCGAACGGATGAAACTATCCGTAGGTGATAAAAATATCCTGGCTAAAATAATTCGGACGGATATGCAGAACCTCCAGCTGACCCTGGAAGAAATTTCTCAGGAAGAATTCAACCGGGCCGTCTCGGCCATCCATCAGGCCAGGCGCATTTACGTGGCGGGGTTGCGCAGCGCAGCTTCCCTGGCGCATTTTCTGGGCTTTTACCTGGATTTGGTTTTGAAGAACACAACCGTACTTAAAGACATGGAAACGATGCTTGAAGACTTGATCACCCTGAACGAGAAAGATCTGGTCATCGGGATCAGCTTTCACCGTTATACCAGGCGGGTGGTGGAGTTTTTATGCGGCGCTCGGGAAAGGGGTGCGAAGGTCATCGCCTTGACGGACAGCGTTCTTTCGCCGCTGGCGCAGAACGCCGACATTACGCTCCTTGCCCGTAGCGACATTAATTCTTTTATTGACTCCTTTGTCGCCCCGCTGAGTATTATTAACGCCCTGATCGTAGCGGTTAGCGAAAAGGACCGGGAAGGAGTGCTGAATACGTTATCAGAGCTGGAGGATGTATGGAAAAAGTTAGGTGTTTATTACAACAATGTTTAGTAAATCGGGAAAATAAATTGAAGTTTGGGAAGAAATGAAAACGGAAACCCGGGAGAAAATCCAAACAAGGCGTCCCGGGTCTTTTTATTACCTTTAAAAATTTTTAAAAAAACCAGCAAAAAGAAAAAGGATTTTTAATGATAAGCAAGAATTTATGATGGTAAAATTGCGTCATGTTATTAATAATGCAAGAAATATGCTATCAGAGGGACGAGGAGGTCTTTTGCATGTCGCTGATAATAGAAGCAAGCGTTCAGGCCAGGAGGATTGTTGAACAGCTGCTGGCCGTCAAGGCGGGGGAAGAGGTGATTATCGTCTGCGATACGGCTACGGACATGCGCATGGCTTACGCCCTGGCCGCCTCCGTGCAGGCCGTCGGCGCCGAATATACGATTTGTATCCTGCCCAGCCGGAATCCGGGGGATAAATCCACGAACATCAATAAAATTATCGAAGCAGCCTACCAGGGGGCGGACGTCAGTATCGGCCTGACACGGTCTTCCGGCTCTTCCATATACAACCAGGCCATCTGGGACCGGCTGAAGGCGAAAAAGATTCGCCACTGCTCCATGGTCATGCGCGATATGGACAACTGGATCAAAGGGGGCGCCCTGGCCGATTACGAAGCCCTGTACGCCGAAGGGGAGCGCCTGGCGGCTCTATGGCGGCGGGGAAAGACCATCGCGATCACGAGCCCCCTGGGTACCGACTTAAAAGCGACGATTGCCAACGAAGTGGTTTACGTGGAGTGCGGCAAGGCGCACCTCCCGGGCATGCAAATGGCCTTTTCCGACGGCGAGGTTTCCCAGATGCCCAACGAGGGTTCCGCCAACGGGAGGCTGGTTATCGACGGGCCGATTTGCTATATCGGCAGCCACCCCGAACCGATCACCTTAGAGGTCGCCGGCGGCAAGGTCATCAGCTGCACGGGGGAAGGGCCGGCAGCACGGCGCCTGCAACAAATCTTAACCGAGGTGGAAAACGCGACCAATATCGCCGAGATCGGGATCGGCTTAAACCCCCTGTCTTTGCGCAATGGGGACTTTGAAGAAGAGAAGAAGGCGCGGGGGAACGTCCACGTGGCCCTCGGCGCGAACGTAAGCTACGGCGGGACGGTGTATTCCCCCGTCCACATGGATATGGTCATTTATAACGCCACCGTCAAGATAGATAACAAATTAGTTGTCGAGAACGGAAAAGTAGTTTTTGAGAAAGAGTAGGCCCTCATCAGGACGAACGGACCGGTCCCTGTTCAAATTTACCGGGAGGAATATATTTAATTTTCGAGGAAGTTATTAACGAGCCTTTTTATCCGTGCCGCAAAGAACAGACAGCAGCGGCGCAAGATGCCATATTGTTTTTTGCGCCTTTGCGGCAAGTTTAAATTCTGAAGGAGGAAGTGTCCTGATGGCGACTCAACAAGAAACTAAACTACCCCTGGAAGGCGTAAAAGTCCTGGACATCTCCCGCGTTCTGACCGGTCCTTTTGCTACCATGCTGTTGGGCGACCTGGGCGCGGAGGTTATCAAGGTAGAAATGCCCGGCCCGGGCGACGAAACAAGGGCCTGGGGCCCGCCTTTTATCGAAGGGGAGAGCGCCTATTTTTTGAGCATTAACCGGAACAAAAAGAGCATCACTGTAAACCTGAAGGAACCGAAAGGTAAAGAGATTATCTACAGACTGGCCAAAGAAGCGGACGTCATGATTGAAAATTTCCTGCCCGGCACCGTGCAGCGCCTGGGGCTGGATTACGACACAATTAAAGAGATCAACCCCGGCATCGTCTATTGTTCCATTTCCGGCTACGGCCAGGACGGCCCCTGTCGCGACTACCCGGCCTACGACCTGTTGATGCAAGGCGAGGGCGGGCTGATGGCCATCACCGGGGAAAAGGACGGCGACCCCGTCCGCATCGGGGTGGCGTTAATCGACATCGGGGCGGGCATGTACGCCGTAATCGCCATTTTAAGCGCCCTGATGACCAGAAAGGAAACCGGCCGGGGCCAGTACATCGACATTTCCCTCCTGGATACGGAGGTTTCCTGGTTGACCTACATGGCCTGCAATTACTTCGCCTCCGGAAAAAATCCCGTCCGGCTGGGTTCGGCCCATCCTTCCATCGTCCCGTACCGAGCCTACCGGGCCAAAGACAAATACTTTATTCTGGCCGTGGGCAACGACGCCATCTGGCAGCGTTTTTGCGCGGCGCTGGATTTGAAATTCGGGGACGACCCGCGGTTTGTGACCAACGAGAAGAGGGTGCAAAACCGGGAGGAACTGGACAGGCTGCTGGCGGAGATTTTCGTCCAGAAGGAAGCCAGCTATTGGGTAGATACGTTGAACGCCCACAAAGTGCCCTGCGGCATGATCAACGCCATCTCCGAAGTGGTTTCCCATCCCCAGGTCATCCACCGGGGGATGGTCGTGGAAATGGAGCACGAAAGAGCCGGCAGGATAAAAGTACCGGGTAATCCGCTCAACTTCTCGGCAATGTCCGTCCAATACAGGTTGCCTCCTCCTTTATTGGGCCGGCACAACCAGGAAATCCTTTCCCGGCTGGGGTACAGTCCCGAAGAAATCGCGGAGTTAAAGGCCGGGGGAGTAATTTAATTTCATAGGACCGGGAAGATTAACTTTGTGCCTTTGTGCCTGGGAAGCTTTGTGCTGATCTTTAATTTAAATTTAACAGCAATTTCTAAAATGCTTTTTGGAACATGTTGTAATTATTGCACGAAAAAAATAGTTTTGAATAATAAATTTCAACATTGGCAGGAATCTGCCTTCAAGAAGAGAATTCTATCATTATCAATATTCTCAAATGAATATTTACACCCGTTTGTGTTCCGGAAAAGGGGGTGATGAAAAGTCTGGGGAGGGAACGTTTAGCAGGGTAAAAAAATTTACTGCGAAGGAGGCTGGTTCATGAATCTGAAAAAAATTGCCGGGTTGACGGCGCTGCTCATGGTGCTTGCTGCCGCTCTGGCGGGATGCGGCGGCGGTGGGAAAACCCAGGAAAAACCGGCCCAGCCCGCGGCCAAGGCCAAAGAGCTGTTGTTCGCCACGGGTGGGACGGCAGGAACGTACTATCCTTTAGGCGGCGCCATATCCCAAATCTGGAACGAGAAGGTTAAAGGTGTCCATGTTACCGTGCAGGCCACCGGGGCCTCTGTAGAGAACATGCGCTTGCTGGGTAAAAAGGAAGCGGATCTGGCCCTCGCGATGAACAATATTGCGGAAGACGCGTATAAAGGGCAGGGGAGCTTCAAAGAGGCGATTAAGAATTTCAAAGCCGTAGGCGTGGTTTACCCGGAGGTGGTGCAGGCGTTTGTCGGCGCTGATAGCGACATTAAGAACATTGCCGGTTTAAAAGGTAAAAAGGTGGCCGTGGGGCCGACGGGAAGCGGTACGGCGGTTACCACCGAGATTATTTTAAAGGCTTACGGCCTGACTTACAAAGATATCCAGCCGATCTTTGCCACCTTTGCCGACGCCGTCGACCAGTTCAAGGATAAGCACATCGATTCGGCCTGGAACGTTCTGGCCGTGCCCGCTTCGGCCATTCAGGACGTGGTGACGGTCAGGAAGATCCGTTTCCTGGACATCGAAGGCCCGGAATTGGAAAAGCTGCTCAAAGAACAGCCCCTGTTTTCCAAATACGAAATTCCCGCCAACTCCTACCAGGGCCAGGATAAACCGGTAAAAACCGTCACCCTGCAGTCAGTGTTATACGTGCGGGAAGATTTGGACGAAAATCTGGTTTACGAGTTAACCAAAACATTGTATGAACAGAAGGACGCAATCGGCCAAATTCATAATGCCGGAAAGCAAATCGATTTAAAACGGGCGGTTGACGGAGTTACCACCCCCATTCACCCTGGCGCCCTGAAGTATTATCAAGAAAAAGGAATTAAGGTGGGCTAACCGGACAGGCGGTGACGCGGCCTGGTTGAGCAAAAACCGGGCCGCACCGGCTTTTCTGTCGGGAACCCCCGGTTTTGCCCGCGTTTTTCGATGAGTTTATTTTTGAACCAGAAGAGGAGCCGGGAATGGAAAGAGTAGAGAAAATGGAAAGACAGGCCGCAGAAGAGCAGCAGGCAGAAATTATGGCCAGGTACGATCGCGAGGCCGCTTTCCGCCGGCTGAAAGGGCCGCCGGCTGCTTTTGTCGGCGCCGTTGCCCTCTGCTGGGCGCTCTTTCACCTGTATACGGCGGCTTTCGGCGTTTTTCCGCCCACCCTGCAACGTGCTCCCCACGTGGGCTTTGCGCTTTTGCTGATTTACCTCCTTTATCCGTTTCGCCGCGGCGACCGCAGCAACCGGATTCCCTTTTACGATTATGTTCTTGCCTTGCTGTCGGTGGCAGTCGCTTCCTACCACGTCGTGTTTTACGAGCCGCTCATCAACCGGGCGGGCGGTTACACCACCCTCGATACAATTGTTTCCGTCGCGGCCATTATTTTAATTTTAGAGGCCACCCGGCGGATTGCGGGCCCGGTGCTGATGACGCTGGCGCTGCTTTTTTTGATTTACGCCTATTTCGGGCCGTATTTCCCCGGGTTTCTGTCCCACCGCGGCTTTAGCTTCAGCCGGATCGTCACCCACGGCTGGCTTTCCACGGAAGGCATTTTAGGCGTGCCCATCCAGGTATCGTCCACGTTTATCTTCCTTTTTCTGCTGTTTGCGGCTTTTCTGAAAAAAACCGGGATTGGCGAATGGTTGACCAGCCTGGCCATTGGCTTGACCGGGGGCGCCACCGGGGGGCCGGCCAAGGCGGCCGTTATTGCCAGCGCCTGCCAGGGGACGATTTCCGGAAGTTCCGTGGCCAACGTGGTCGGGACCGGCTCGGTGACCATTCCGTTGATGAAAAGCATCGGCTACCGGAAAGAATTTGCCGGGGCGGTGGAAGCGGCCGCCTCCACGGGAGGGCAGTTGATGCCCCCCATTATGGGCGCCGCCGCCTTTATTATGAGCCAGTTCACGGGCATTCCTTACATCCAGATCGCGGCCGCGGCGGCCATCCCGGCTGTTTTGTATTTTACCGGGGTGTTTGTCATGGTTCACCTGGAAGCGAAAAAAACGGGCTTAAAAGGGATCGCGAAGGAAGAGCTGCCCCGTGTGGGAAAGCTGCTCAGGCAGAAATGGTTTTTGCTGATCCCCATTTTCGGCATCGTTTATTTTCTGGTGGCCGGTTTTACGCCGATGCTGGCCGCCTTCTACGGCATCTTGTTGACCGTCGCCGTCAGCTTCGTCAGCAGGGATACCCGCCTGACCCCGCTCCAGATCGTTCAGGGGCTGGTGGAAGGGGCCCGCACGGCCATGCCGGTGGCGGCCGCCTGCGCCACGGCGGGAATTATCGTCGGCATCATCACGCTGACCGGGCTGGGTTTGAAGATGTCCTACGGGATTGTGCAGCTTTCCGGCGGCCAGATTTACCTGACCATGTTGTTGACGATGGTTGCCTCGATTATCCTGGGGATGGGTGTGCCCACCACCGCCAACTACATCATCCAGGCTACCGTAGCCGCTCCCGCCCTGGTGGCCGTGGGTGTGCCGCTGCTTGCCGCCCACCTGTTTGTCTTTTACTTCGGAATTGTTGCGGACATTACGCCGCCCGTAGCTTTAGCTGCCTTTGCCGCTTCCGGAATTGCCCGCTCGGAACCTTTTCGTACCGGTTTTGAGGCGTCCAAGCTGGCTTTTGCCGCCTACCTGTGTCCTTACGTTTTTGCCCTTTCCCCCGTTTTGGTATTGATCAACGTCACCCCCCTGGAAATTGTCAGGGCATCAGCAACGGCCGTTGTCGGCATGGTGGGCATCGGTGCAGGGGTCGCCGGTTACCTGGCAACCCGCAGCCGCCCCTGGGAGCGGTTGTTTCTCGTGGCCGGCGGGGTGCTGATGGTGGACCCCGGGTCTGGTTCCGATTTAATCGGGTTAGCCATCCTGGCCTTCGTTTTTCTGCTCCAGAGGCGGCGCCTGGCTCGCGAAACAATCTCCACTTCAACATAAATTTCGTATATGTTTTGTCATATTTTACCAAATAATTTTACTTTACAAGGTAAGTAATTGCTGATATAATTAACCAGGTTAAAGTGCTCGCCGAGTTCTTTGCTTGCCAAAGAAGCGGAGGAACCAATTTCCCGGGGTGAATCTCCCTGAGGAGGAAGTTTATTTCTCCTGGGAGTAGGGTTAACCTTCGACCCGAACCCGTCAGCTAACTTCGTAGGCGTGGAAGGAAGGGCATTTGTGCGCTTTTTTAAGGCTAAAAAGTGCGGATGGCTTCTTTCGCCCCGGGAAATTGTTAACCCGGGGTTTTTCATTAATGTACCAAATTTTAAAAAGGAGGTCAGGGAAGAGTGGCAATTCGAGTTGCGCTGATCGGTCCCGGACGGATGGGGCAGGTGGTGGCCCGTAATTTTTTGAAAAATCCGTTAGTCAAACTTGTGTTGGTGGCCAGTCGCCCGGGCAGCGAGAAAGTGGGGAAGGACCTGGGGGAAATTTTGGACTTGCCGCCGACGGGCCTGGTCGTCCAGAGCAGCGAACACCTGGGGGAAGCATTGGGCGCGACGCGCCCGGACATGATTATCGATTTTACAACCCCGGAAGCCAGCCTGCGCAATTTGAAAGTTGCGGCGAAACACGGCGTTCATCTGATTGTAGGCACTACCGGGTATACCCGGTTCCAATTGGAAGCCCTGCGTTCCTATGCCGAAATGTACAGGGTCAGCCTGGTCATGGCGACCAACCTTTCGATCGGGATTAATGTGCTGATGCACGCGGCCAGGAAGATGGCCTCTATCCTGGGGGGGTTTGACGTGGAAATCATTGAGGAACATCATCGCTATAAAAAAGATGCGCCTTCGGGTACGGCTCTGCGGCTCGCGCAAACGGTGGCCAGAGAAATTGATGTCAACCCAGAGAAAGGGTTTGTTTACGGACGCCACGGCAACAGGAAACGCGATCAAAAGGAGATTACGATTCACGCCGTCCGCGGCGGCGGAACGGTAGGGGTGCACAAGATCATCTTTATCAGCGACAACGAGCGCCTGGAGATTACGCACGAATCGTTAAACCGCAATGCCTTCACCGACTGCCTGAGCCGGATCATTGAATACCTCTATTTGCATCCTCCCGGCATTTACACGGTGGAAGAGATTTTAGGCCTGGAACCGCCCGAAGAGGTTGTGGAAGAAGAAGTTTCCTGATCGCCGAAAGAATATTCGGCGTCCACGGTGCGGCCATCCTGATCGGTCAGGGCAGGATGGCCCTCGTAATAATTTAAGGCCCGGCGGCCCACCGTTTTGCCCAGCCAGTAGTTTATCCCGCCGGCCAGAAACAAACCGGCCAGGGGGATGAGGCGCAAGATGGTGGAGCGAGCGGTGGTGCGCACGCCCAGAGAAATAAGCAGCCTTTCCACTAAGGCCGAAAAGGCTTCTTTGGACAGTTGGGCGACGACGGCGCGGGAAAGGCTGCTGCCTGCGCTTCCGGCGCCCGCCGCCAGGATAAAGGCAAAAAAGGCCTCCTTTTGGTACCCCGGCCCGGTCAGGTCCCGGCCGTAAAGAGCGGCTATTTCCAGCACTATTCGGGAGAGCAGGTAAGTGAGCAGCATGATGTCGGCGGCCACGCCGCCGAATAGGGCGATGAGCGTCCCCACGCCGGGAATGATGGCCGGGACGGCGGTCAGCGCACCCGCCAGCGCGCACTGCCAGGCCCTTTCCTGAATGATGAGGCCGGCCAGCTCCGGCCGGGAAAGGTTGGGGTGGCGCTGTTTTAACCGCTTGATTTTGCCCTGGATTTCGCGGGCCGGCGGCGCGTTAAAGGGGTTAAAGCCGCGCATAAAAGTTCACCTTCGCCACAGGGTTTTGCTCCGTCCTAATTGATGAACCTGTTTTTGCCTTCGGCAGATCATTTCCAACTTGCCTATGTTTTCTTTCCTCCGGTCAGCGTCCTGATAATTAAGCCTGCGCTGGAGGCGGCCATGCTGAAAAAGCCCTTGTGCCTGGTGAAGGTGTCTTCCAGGGCGCCCAGCACTTTGTCGATTTGTTCGTACGTGACGATGAGCGGGGGCTCTAAACGGATGACATTGGGGTTGTTCAGGGTGTAGGCTGTGATGATTCCGTGTTTGTTCAGCAACTCTCCGGCCACCAGGCTCCCCGTGTATTCCCCGGCCAGCTTATCGGTCAACCCGCCGGAGAGGCGGGCCGCCAGGCCACCGGGCTGGTTGAATTCGATGCCGATCAAAAGGCCGCGTCCCCGCACATCCTTAACGAGAGGAAAACGTTCTTTCAGAGCGTGCAGCCTTTTCAGAAAATACTCGCCCTTTTCTTTGGCCGCGGCGGCCAGGTTTTCTTCGCAGGTTACCTGGATGGCGGCGATGGCGGCCGCGGCGGCCAAGGTGTTGCCGCCGAAGGTGGAGGTGTGCAAAAGCGCTTTTTCCATGGAACCGTAGGCATTTTTCCAGATTTCGTCGGTGGTGACGTAGGCGCCGATGGGCATAATCCCGCCGCCCAGGGACTTGGCCAGGCAAAGAATGTCCGGAACCACTCCTTCCTGTTCGCAGGCGAACATGGTCCCCGTGCGGCCAAAGCCGGTCTGCACTTCGTCCACAATGAAGAGCGTTCCGTATTTGCTGCACAACTTGCCTGCCTGCGCCAGGTAACCGGCGGGCGGGATATTGATTCCCCCTTCCCCTTGGATCGGTTCCACAATAAAGGCCGCGGCCTTTCCCTTTTTTAATTCGTATTCCAGGGCGTCCGCGTCGCCGAAGGGGATGGCGGTGCACCCGGGGAGGAGCGGCTCGAAAGGCTTCTGGTATTTTTCCCGGCCGGTCACCGAAAGGGCGCCGAAGCTCTTGCCGTGAAAGGAGTTCCGGCAGTAGATGAATTCTTTCCTGCCGGTGGCGGCGCGGGCCAGCTTGAGCGCCCCTTCCACCGCTTCGCACCCGCTGTTGCAGAAAAACGAGCGCTGCAAATTGCCGGGCGTGATTTTCGCCAGGTTGTAGGCCAGTGCCGCTGCCGGCGTGCCCAGGGAACTCTGGATTAAATTGGGCAGGTCGCGGACTTTTTCGAGAGCAGCCAGGACGGCCGGGTGATTGTGGCCGAGGTTCAGTGAGCCAAAGCCCCCTAAAAAATCTAAATATTCCCTTCCCTCCGTGTCCCACACGCTGACGCCCGCGGCCCGCCTAAAAACTTTATCCAGGTCTAAAAGCCCCAGCATTCCGGCCAGGCTGGCGTTCAGGTAACTTTTATGGTATTCCTTTACTTTTTCGCGGCTAAGGTGAAGAGCCTCATCTATTTTTAATATATCCAAGCAAATCACTCCCGGACTTTTTTAACCAGTATTATGCTAACATTCACAGAATTGCCCTGTCAACAATAAATAAATTCTGCCCTGTGACCTGCTACTGGTGCCGGATCACCCGCTCACTCTTCTTCTTTTCCTTTGCTTTCCTTAATAACTGGCAACTGTTATAATAATTAACATAAATTAAACATGAGCACAATCAGGTGCGCAGGAAGAAGGGGGAGGGCCGGTGAAATTTATCCGCATTGGCGACAAGGTGCTGGATCCGGAGCGGATTCACCGGGCGGTTGACCTGATCCTCAAGCTGCGGCAGGAGGGGTTGTCCCAGCAGGAGGTAGCCGAGCGCCTGGGGGTGGACAGGACCCTGGTTTCCCGCCTGGAAGGTCTGGGGGAGGTGCGCAAGGGGCCGCGCCTGGCTTTGGTGGGCTTCCCGGTGGCCAACGGCGCCGAATTGACGGAAGTGGCCCGGGAGGAAGGCGTGGACTTTATTTTGCTTATGAGCGAGGAGGAGCGCTGGCGGTTTGTTAAGGAGAAGAACGGGGCCGAACTGATCAACGAGTTCATGACCCTTGTTTTTCAGCTGGAAAGCTACGACGCCGTCATTTTTCTCGGTTCCGACGTGCGCATTAAGATGGTGGAAGCCATCCTGGGGCCAAGGCTGGTCAGCTGGGAGATCGGCGTTTCACCCATCAAGGAAGACCGGCGGGTTAACCCGGAGCAGTTGCGCCACTTGATCCGCCAGTTGAAAATACCGGCTGGAAAGTGAGGTGGGATGGGGGGCGGCGCTCATCCGCCGGGAAATCACCGATGCCTTGAGCGTCTACCGGGAGAAAAAATGTTCGGTATTTTCTGGAGAGTCTGCCCATAAGGACTGCCGTCCTTTCCATAAAAGTATGAAAATGAGGGCTGGCATTTGTCCGGGCGAGCGACATATGCGAAGGGTCGGCAATATCGGTCGTCAGTCGTCAGATGTTGGACATCGGAAGACTACCTTTGAGACAAGTTTATGTTTCGCGCTCTGTTTCTGACGTCTGACGTCCGACGACCGACGACTGAATTCGCAGCCGCGGCAAGCGAACCGGCAGCGCGAAACGCGCAGATAACACTATGCAAAAGGGTTAACAATGATCGCTGGTTAGACCGGCATAGCTAAAAAACTAAACGTCTCGTGCGGATTTTGCAACGCTGCCTGGTTCGCGTGCCTCAAGGCGAGCTGAGCATTTTATAATCTACCGAAAAAGTATAACATGTGACTTTGGAAAAGTTAAGGATTTCCTTATAAGGGGGGCGGTCAGGGAAGCTGACCTGGTTATTTGAGCGGTGCTTATTAGATTGATTGAGGCAAACGGCAAAAGAGGGGGTGGTCAAACCCCTCTTCCTTCAATGCAAATGAAGTGACTTGATTTCCCGGAGCAACTTCTCTCCGTCGTCAATATGCTCTTGCAGGTGTCTGATTCGCTCCGGCTCCGCGTTGGCGCGCCGCAGTTCTTCCATTTCCGTTTTGTGCGCGGCCACCGAGCCCTCCACTTCTTTGTAAAATTCCATAGCCTGCAAGAAGCTCAAGCCTTTTTGCCTTTCCTCTTCGAACCGGTGCTTTAAACTGGAACAGCTCACGGATAATTCCCCCTTTCGGGGAATAAAATGCTCGGTTTTGAAAAAAATATACCTTCCTCGGATGGTAAGTTGCTGTTTATTTGCTTAAAGTAAGGATAATGTCTTCCCCCGCGGCGGCGGCCGCCACCTTCCAGCCTTTGCTTTCAGCCAGGCGGGTAACGTTTTCTTGCGCGGCCGCCGTGCTGACCAGGACGCGTAAGGTGCCGGAGGACATCTTGTCCAGTTCCCGCCTGGTCATTAAAACAGGTTCCGGGCAAAGCAGCCCCCGGGCGTCAATTTCCTTCCCCATCCAGACTCACCCCTTGTGCCGATGGTTTTGTTAGCGGAGCTCTGCTGTTGAAAAAAGCGATGACGAACACCACCAGAA
>JBFLZY010000075.1:0-13208 GCA_040755975.1 Bacillota bacterium
TGATAGGGGAAGGCCTTCTGGGGTCTCTCGGGATGGAGGTGCGCGCCCGCGTTCCCGGCGAAAGGGTCATGGTCGTATCCAATCCGACGGTAAGGACCCTCTACGGAAAGCGGGCCGAGGAGAGCCTGGCTGGGGCGGGGCTCACCGTTGTCTGGGCCGAGATGCCCGACGGGGAGGAATACAAGAGCCTGGCCACGGCCGAAAAGCTCTACGACTTGGCCTACACCCTTGAACTGGACCGACAGTGCCCCGTGGTGGCCTTGGGCGGCGGCGTGGTGGGGGACCTGGCCGGATTCGTGGCCGCCACCTACTTGCGGGGCGTGCCCTTCATCCAGGTGCCCACCACGTTATTGGCCCAGGTGGACTCCAGCGTGGGGGGTAAGGTGGCCGTCAACCACCCCAAAGGTAAGAACATCATCGGCGCTTTTTACCAGCCCCGGCTGGTCCTAGCCGACCTGGACGTGCTGAAGACCCTGGATCCCCGGGAGGTGCGGGCCGGCCTGGCCGAAGTAATCAAATACGGCGTCATTGCCGACGGGACCTTTTTTGCCTGGCTGGAGGAAAACCTGGAGCGCCTGCTGGTTCTGGAGATCGAACCTCTGGTCCATGCCGTGGCCGTATCTTGCCGCATTAAAGCCCGGGTGGTGCAGGAAGACGAAACCGAACTGGGCCGCCGGGCCATCCTGAACTTCGGCCACACCCTCGGCCACGCCGTGGAGGCTCTTACCGGATACACTGCGTACCGCCACGGGGAGGCAGTGGCCATAGGGATGGTCGCCGCGGCCAGGCTGGCGGTGGCCCTGGGAATGCTGCCGGAGGGAGAGGCTGCCCGTGTGCGTGACCTAATCCAGCGGGCCGGACTTCCGGTAGAGACACCGCCGGAACTTTCTACCGGCGACCTGCTGGCCTCCATATACCGGGACAAAAAGGTACTGGCCGGGCGGCTCACCTTTGTCCTGCCGGTGGAAATAGGCCGGGTGGAGATTGTCCGGGACATCCCGGAAGAAGTGGTGGAGCGGGTGGTGGAAGCTCTTGCCGGTTGCCGGGGTGCCTGTTGACCTCTCACGAGCGGCCGCGCACATACTGCCGTGAAAGATGGATGCCAACAATGAACTTTTCCGGCCGGTTCGATGCTTTAACATATCAATAGATTATAATGAAGTTCGATAAGGATTATAACGAAGTTCGACCGGGTTTTGCAGGTGAAAGAAGGAGGGGACTTTGTTTTGATATTTAGTTATCTATTTTCCTTTCTCCTCGGCCTCTGTATCGGCAGTTTTTTAAACGTATGTATATATCGACTTCCCAGGGGGTTCTCGCTGGTCACACCACCATCTCATTGCCCTTCCTGTTCCGTGCACCTAAAACCCCTGGATTTATTTCCCGTGGTGAGCTTTTTTTGGTTGAGGGGTAAATGCCGTTACTGCGGTGCAAGGATTTCTCCCCGCTATCCGCTCATTGAATTGTTGACCGGTGCTGGCTTTTTTCTAATTACCTGGAAATATGGTCTGACCGTACATAGTGTCGGATTGCTGCTTTTGTATGCCGTTCTTATGGTGGCCACCTTTATTGATCTCGATCACCGCATCATTCCCGACCTACTTATCGTCTTTGCTCTAACTGCCGGCATACCTTTGGCCGTCCTCCAGGGTCCGGAGGTTCTCAAAGACGGCCTTTTTGGTTCCGTGCTGGGGGGCGGGGCATTGTTGATCGTGGCCCTGCTTTCGCGGGGCGGCATGGGCGGTGGGGACGTGAAGCTAGCCTTTGTGATCGGATGGTATCTGGGCTGGCAGAAGGCTGTATTGGCCCTGGCGCTGGCCTTTGTTCTGGGTGCTGCGCTGGGCGTTCTTTGGGCGCTAAGGACAAAGAAAAACCTTAAAACGGCCATTCCTTTCGGCCCATTTCTTTCATTGGGGGCCATGCTGGCCGTGTTGACAGGAGATAAGCTTATTTCCGGGTATCTAAACCTGTGGGGTAGTTAAAAATGGTCGCTGTTTACACCAAGAAGCGCCTGGGAGACCTGCTCCTGCAGGCCAGATTGATCACCTCCGAGCAGTTGAGCCAGGCGCTGCAATCGCAAAAACAAACCGGGGAACGCCTGGGTAAGGTTTTGATTAACCTGGGGCTGGTTACGGAACAGGACATTTTGAATACTCTGGAAATGCAACTGGGTATTCCCCAGGTTACACTAATGGACAAAGTTGATCCTGATCTGATCAAATCTCTCCCTGAGGCCGTTTTGCGCCGGCATAAGGTGGTGCCCATAAAAAAAGAGGGCCGGCGGATGATTGTGGCCATGTCCGACCCTTTAAACCTGGTCGCCCTGGATGACATCCGCCTGGCCAGTGGTTGTGAAGTGGAACCGGTACTGGCCCGGGAAGAAGAGATTGATGCCGTACTGCAAAAAGTTTTCGGCCTTTCCTTTGTCGAACAGGCTTTTGGGCAGGCTGCAGGCCAGCCGGAACCGGAAATCCAAACCCTGACCCTGGGCACTGGAGATGAGGTGCCTGCGGAAGAGGCGCCGGTGGTACGGCTGGTCAACACAGCGATTGTTCAGGCAGTTATGGAGAAGGCCAGCGACATTCACTTGGAGCCCCAGGAAGACCGGGTGCTGGTGCGTTACCGGGTGGATGGGTTGTTGAGGGAAGCCCTTACTCTGCCCCGGCACATCCGCTCCTCCATGACCACCAGGATTAAAATCCTGGCCGGCCTGGATATTGCCGAAAAGCGCCTCCCCCAGGACGGTCGGTTTCAGGCCAAGTACGGAGAACAGGAAATAGACATAAGAGTGTCTACTTTGCCTACGGTTCACGGGGAAAAAGTAGTCTTGCGTTTGCTGCTTAAAAGCGGGCGGATCCTGCCCGTTGACCAGCTGGGATTTCACCGTTACAACCTGGATCGTTTTACAGAGATAATCCGTCACACTTCCGGCATGATCCTGGTGACCGGACCCACCGGCAGCGGCAAGACGACCACCCTCTATGCAGTGCTGGCCCAGTTAAATTCCCCGGAACGCAACATTATTACCATTGAAGACCCGGTAGAATACGTTTTGAGAGGAATCAACCAGACGCAAATTAACGTCAAGGCCGGCCTGACCTTTGCCGCCGGCCTGCGTTCCATCCTCCGCCAGGATCCCGACATCATCATGATCGGTGAAATACGGGATGGGGAGACAGCGCAAATTGCGGTTAGGGCGGCCACCACCGGCCACCTGGTGCTCAGCAGCCTGCATACCAACGACGCCGCGGGTGCCCTGACCCGCCTCATTGATATGGGGGTGGAGCCCTTTTTGGTCGCCTCCTCGGTGGTGGGCGTGGTTTCGCAGCGCCTGGTGCGCCTGCTCTGTCCCCGCTGCAGGGAGCCCTACCAGCTTCCGGACGATGCGCCGGAAAGAATTTTTATGGGCCTGGCGCCGGATGAACCGGTAACTCTTTACCGCCCTGCGGGCTGCCAGTACTGTAATAATGTCGGCTACCGGGGCCGGACAAGCATTCAGGAGGTGCTGCCGGTGACCCGGACCGTCAGGGAACTGGTAAACAGGAAAATTTCCGCTGATGCCATTAAAGAAAAGGCGGTGACCGAGGGAATGGTTACCTTAAAAGAAGACGGGATCCAGAAAGCCCGGCAGGGGATCACCTCCATATCGGAGGTAATGCGCGTGGCCTACGACGAGTGGTGATGGTTCCCCGGGAGAAAAGGAGTGTGTGAGCTCGAATGCACGTCGATGATATTTTGAAGTTGGCTTTCCAGGTCAAGGCTTCCGACGTTCACCTCACCGTCGGCCGTCCTCCCGTTTTTCGGGTGCACGGGAAACTGCTGGCCGCCGACGAGCTGGGCGCCCGGGTCGATCCGGGGGTGGAAGATCTGCCCGTTCTCACTGCCGGGGACACTGAGAGTCTGGCCCGGCAGCTGATGCCCGACCGGCAGTTCCAGCAATTCATACAGGTAGGCGAGTACGACTTTCCCTATGCCATTCCGGAGGTGGGCCGCTTCCGCGTAAACGCCTTCAAACAGCGCGGCACGGTGGCCCTGGCCGTCCGCCTCATCCCGGAGCGCGTCCCCGGCCTTGCGGAGCTCGGCTTGCCCGAAGTAGTGGCCCAACTGGCCAGGCGGCCCCGGGGGCTGGTGCTGGTCACCGGCCCTACGGGCAGCGGCAAGTCCACCACCCTGGCGGCCATGATCGACCTCATCAACAGCGAGCAGCGCCTGCACATCATTACCCTGGAGGACCCCATCGAATACATCCACCGGCACAAGAAGAGCCTGGTGAACCAGCGGGAGATCAGCCGCGATTCCCGTTCCTTTGCCGCCGCCCTGCGGGCGGCCATGCGGGAAGACCCCGACGTTATCCTGGTGGGCGAGATGCGGGACCTGGAAACCATCGCCACGGCCATCACCGCCGCGGAGACGGGACACCTGGTGCTGGCCACCCTGCACACTACCAGCGCGGCCCAGACCATCGACCGGATCATCGACGTTTTTCCCCCGCACCAGCAGCAGCAGGTCCGTCTGCAGCTGGCCAACGCTCTGGAAGGAGTGATTGCCCAGCAGCTTTTGCCCCGGCATGACCGGCCCGGGAGGGTGGCGGCCCTGGAAATCCTGGTGGCCACGCCGGCCATTCGCAACCTGATCCGGGAAGGGAAGACCCACCAGATAGTCTCCCAGTTGCAGACCGGGGCCAGGTACGGCATGCAGACCCTGGATATGGCTTTAAGAAACCTCGTTCGCGCAGGGGTGATCAGCAGGGAGGAGGCCCTGACCCGGGCGGCCGATGTCGAAAATTTGTTTAAAATGCTTTAAACTAACTGGCTTGGTTATTGACTGGCAGAAATGGCTCATATAAGATGATTTCAGGAAGAGTGCGGCAAAGCGAAAAGGGCAAACCTGTCGAAAGGCAGGGGCGCAAAGCTGCGGGCCTAAAGCGGCATTGCCGTCAGGGCGGTCGGGTTGCCGAACTTTCTGACACATACTTCCAAGCAGTCCGGCTTGGATTTTTTATTCCCGGGAGGTGGTGGAGGAAGCTTTGCCTGTCTATGCCTATCGCGCCCGGGATGCAACCGGTAGAGTGGTAAGCGGCCGGATAGAGGCGGCCGGCATAAAAGAAGCGGCCAGGATGCTGCAGAACCAGCAGCTGCACCCCGTGCGGATCGGGGCGGTGCAGGCGCAGGTCAAACTGCTGCCGCGGCTAGTATCATTCCGGCGCGGGGTCAGCTTGAGGGAATTGGCCCTTTTCTGCCGCCAGCTTTCCACCCTGGTCAGCGCCGGCGTGCCTCTGGTGGGGGCCATGCGCATTCTGGAGTTGCAGGTGGAGGGCCGGGTGCTCAAAGAGGTGGTGCGCGGGGTGACCGCCCGCCTGGAGCAGGGTCACGCCCTGGCCGAGTCCTTCGGCGCCTATCCGTGGGTTTTCCCCGAGATCTTCATCAGCATGGTACAGGCCGGGGAAGTGGGCGGCGTGCTGGACGAGGTGCTGGAGAGCCTGGCCGGCCATTTTGAAAGAGAACACGAGGTGAGGGAAAAGGTAAAGTCGGCCCTCACTTACCCCACCATGGTCCTGGGTTTTGCAGTGGTTATCCTCACCTTCGTGCTCATTTTCGTGCTGCCCCCCATCATCAATACCATCCAGAACTTGGGCGTACCCCTGCCCCTGCCAACCCGGGTGGTGATGGGAGTCAGCCATTTAGTAGGACATTACTGGTACCTTCTTCCGCTGTTTCCACTGGCGGCGGTTTTCGGCTTTCAGCGCCTGCGGGTCTCGCCCCGGGGCAGGGAGGTCTGGGACCGGCTGATCTTGAGAATGCCCATTTTCGGCCCGGTGCTGAAAAAAATCATCATTGCCCGCTTCGCCCGCACCCTCGGCACCTTGCTGAGGGGCGGGGTGCCTATCATCCAGGCCCTGGAAGTGGTGAAAAAAACCGTCGGCAACCGGGTGGTAGCGGCCGGCATCGCCGGGGCGCAGGAGAGCGTGCGGGAAGGGCAGGGCTTGGCCGGCCCCCTGGAAGAAAGCGGTATCTTTCCTCCGCTGGTGATCCGTATGGTCGCCGTGGGGGAGGAAACCGGCAGCCTGGACGCGCTTTTAAACCGTATCGGTGCCTTTTACGACCAGGAAGTGAACATCACCGTGGGCCGCCTCTCCAGTGCGCTGGAGCCGGTACTGATTGTCTTCCTGGGCGGTATAGTGGGGTTCATCGTCCTCTCGGTGCTCTTGCCCATGTTCACCAGCATGATGCAGGGGCTGGGGAAGTAGGGCAGGCGGGTTTGGAGGTAAGCTTCCATAATCTGGCCGGCGCCGTTCTAAAGCGCCGGCCATCCATGCGCGGAGAGGAGGGATGGAAGAGTAATCTTTTTAGATTCCGGCATTTAAAGTGCGGCGTGAGTTTAACGGACGTCAATTGTCCAGTTGGTCAACCTGTTTCTAGTTAAAAAATAATACTTTAACGGGAGGAGAAAACCATGTATAAAAAATTGAAGGACAACCGCGGCTTCACCCTGGTGGAGCTCCTGGTGGTCATCGCCATCATCGGCATCCTGGCCGCCATCATCGCCCCCAACGCCTTCAAGGCCATTGAAAAGGGCAAGGTGGCGGCAGCGGAAGCGGATTATAAGGCAATTAAGGCGGCGGCGCTGAATTACTACACCGATACTGGCACATGGCCAGCAAACGAAGCAGCTAACACGGGATTTGTGGTAACCGATAACGTAACTGGCTGGAACGGCCCCTACTTGGAGCGCTGGCCGAGCAAGAACCCGTGGGGTGGGACTTATACCTACAAGAAAGGTGACAGCGGGAGCACATTGCTATGGGGTAACCCCGCCAGGTGGCTTGAGCTGACCTCGGTGCCGGATGCATCTTTCTCAAGACTACAGGCGGACTTAGGGACTGATGTGGTTAAAAAGAATAGCGATGGCACAGTCTGCATCCTGATTTCGAAAGAACAGTAAAGAACGGTAAGGTAGTCGAAAATTACCGCCGCCGGGTCTGCTTAACATTGCTGCCGGCGCCTCTGGCCCCGGCAGCATCGGTCCCGGCGAGGGGGGGTGCCCTGTTTCGGCGGGGGTGGAGTAGATAAGGATGTGAGCCATTGATGTTTGGTTTGCCGAACCTGCGCCGCGACCGGCGTGGCTTCACCCTGGTGAAGCTGCTGGTGGTCATCGAACCTTTAAATCCGCCTGCAATGCTTCATGTAGACGAGGAATGATTATAATTATGCGTCTATTTTCCAGACATGACCGCGCCTTCACTCTGATCGAGGTTTTGGCGGCCGCCGCTATTTTAGTGCTGGTGACGGCCACTGCCGTAAATCTGCTGGTCTCGGGTAAAATGGCGGCCAGGTCGGCCTGGGAGGAAACGGTGGCCGTCAACGCGGGCCAGGCCGTGATGGAGGAGCTGCTGGCCGGCTCCCTTGCCGGCGGCGAAAGGCAGGATGAACCGCGGCCTTTTCCCGGCGCGTCCGGTTATACTTACACGTATTCGGTAGAGACCTATCAGCCGGATGAGCAGCTGGTTCAGGTACGGGTCACCGTCCACTACCGGCAGGGGCAGGAGCGCCAGCTCGAAGTGGTGACGCTGAAGCGTAAGGGATGACGGGTGGCGCAAATTTGATGAGTTGGCGGGACGAAGCCTGATGGGACCGATTAAAAAAGTTGCAGTGCGCAGAGCAGTTAGCGATAATAGCGTGGGTATAATCGCTAAAGGACCCGGGCGATCAAAATATGGTACGGCTGATACACCGGCCCCCGGGCGGCGGTCTGCCCTGCCGGGGCTGGCGCTTGACCGCCGGGGCCTGACGCTGATCGAAGTTCTGGTGACGGCCGTCCTTTTGTCTTTAATCCTGGGGACGGCCTATTTCGTTGTCGACAGCTCAATGCTCAACTGGAAGAAGGGCGACGAGCAGGTTGACGTGCAGCAGAATCTGCGGCTGGCCATGGACCGGCTGACCCGGGAACTGCGCGCAAGCGCCGGGGTAGTGGAAATACCCCCCAATTCATACATCGTTTTTATGAGCCCTGACTTTATGAGCCCTGACAATAAAAGATACATCAAGTATTATCTTTCGGGAAACGAGATCAAGCGGGCTACCAGCAATGATAATGTCTACTGGTACGGGAATAATCCCGTGGCCGGGCGGATCCAGGCGGTATCGTTCCAGAGAGTTTACGGTAGGCCGGCCACGGTGGAGGTAAAGCTCACCGGCACCAACGGTTTTGTTTTAACTTCCAGGGTGACCGTGCGGATGATGCGCGAACAAAGTTAATTTCCCCGGAACAAATATTCCATATGAAGGTGAATTTAAGAGGAGCGATCTGCATTGACCGGCGAGCGTAAAGGAATATTCAAGAGCAGACAGGTACGCCGGAAGCTCCTTGGTTTTTTGCAAAACACCCATGTTGGAACGCAAAAAGGCGCGGCCCTGGTCACGGTGGTCCTGCTCACCCTCGTGCTCCTGGTCTTTGCCGGTTCCCTGGTCCAGCTGGCCGCAGTGGACAAGAGGGTGGCTGCCAGCCAGGTGGCCATGACCCAGGCTCTTTATTTGGCCGAGGCGGGGGCGGAAATGACGGTCGCCCGTCTGGCCGTGGATTTTGGCGCTGTACCGCCGTCCACGCCGATCGTGCTGGGGAACGGCCAGATCGCAAAAATTACCGTGAGCCCGGTGGATGCCACCACCAAAGAGATCCTGGCCGAGGGGCGGGCGGGTAACGCCCGCAAAGCGCTTAAAGTACGGGTGCAGCGCACGGCAGCTCCCGTTTTGCAAAACGCCGTCTGCAGCGGTAATAATCTCGGCCTCAGCAGCAGCGTGTCCATTACCGGCAATTTATTGGTCAATGGCGACCTGGATGTTAAATCCGGCGTCAGCATTGCGGATGCCGGCAGGCTGGTGGTTAAAGGCAATTTAACCAATAGGAGCGGCACTAATAAGAGCAACAAGAAAAACGAAGGGATTAACATTGCCCCCGGGGGCAGCCTCCTGGTGGGCGGCGACCTGGACAATAGGCACGGGCGGATCGAGACCCCGGGCTACCTGCAGGCCGACGGCAGTATCGATAACTCTTCAGGTACCGTGGTTTTCTCCCCCGGCGGAACCTACTACACCCCTTCCACAGAATACCCGGCGGGCACGTTTATCATTCAAGATGACGGGCAGGTACCCCGGCTCGACAGCCCGCGGGAAAATATCGCTGCCCTGGTTGAGCCGGCGGCCCGTTTGAACCCGGCGGGGAAAGTGGCCGCCTATCAAAGCTATCCCCGCTTGGACGTAACGGAGCGGGGAAACCGGTACGAGAGTAATCTCACCGGCAGGGCTGCCGGAACTTATTACTTTGATACCGGTGGAAACGAACTCCGGCTTGAAGGTGAATACAGCGGGGAATGGGTTATTGCCGTTAAGGGGGACGTGGAGATCAGCGGTAATTTGCTGCCGGCAAATGCAAGCCAGGACGTTCTGGTTTTGCTGGTGGACGGTACGGTTAGCGTACACAGGAACGAAGACATCAGCGCTGTTATATATGCGGGCCGGTTTGAGGCCGGCGGGGGCAGCACAGTTAGGGGGACGGTGGCTGCGCAGTCTTTTGATGTCAGTGGTGACGCAAGCCTGATCCAGGATGATGACCTGATCCGGAACGCTGTTCAAATTTCAACACTGCCGCCAGACATGTTTAGCGTAAAAATAATCTCCTGGCGGGAGGAATACGACGTGTTTTAAGGCAGGACTTTACCATTATAACTAGAAAAAAATATACATGTTTCGCCAAATTTTGCTCCGAAAAATCATGTGCCCTCCCGGGGGTTTCACCTTGCTGGAGGTCCTCATTTCTACAGCCATCAGCGCCGTTTTGCTTTTAAGCGTGGTACCGGCCGTACTTAATGGCCTGAGCCATTATGCCCTGTACAGCGCCGCCCGGCAGATGGCCACCGACATTCGCGGCTGGCAGCAGCAGGCCTTGGCTGCAGGGGATACCTTCTCTACATACAGTGTTCAGTTTGATCCCGCCAACGAAGTTTATTACTTAATGCAAAACAATGTATCCAGGGAAAAACAGCGTATGCCCGTTTACCTGGATCTAGATTTCACCAATTTTCCATCCGAGAAACTCGGGTTCAACCTCCGGGGCATTCCCGTCCCCCGCGGAGGTACGGTAACCTTGAGAGAAAAACTCACCGGGAAAAAATATTGTGTCATTGTGGCTCCCGTTACCGGAAGGGTGCGCATTTCTCCCCTCCCTAGTTAAAGCGAATTTAAAACGAATCGGACTATTTGGTCTGGAAGGTTGTCATGCTTAAAGGGAAAGATTTTACCGCCGTTGATATTGACTCGGGAGAAATAAAAATAGCCGTCCTCTCATCCTGTCGACATGGGGTGGTTTGCAGGTTGCTGCACCGCCACCCCGGTCCCGGTACGGAACTGCTGGAAGGGGGCGGGATAGATGAGCTGGCCGCCGTGCTCAGGGCGGCTTTAAAATCAGCGCCGGGAGCTGGGAAGAGGGTGATCACCGCAATTGATGGCCGAGGGGTGATCATCCGGCAACTGCGACTGCCGGTAATGCCGCAAAAGGAACTGGAACAGGCGGCCGTGTGGGAGGCGGAGAGGCTGGTGCCGCTGCCCGTCGACGAACTGATCTTGCGGCCCGTGGTTTTAGGAGACAGTCCGGAGAAGGAAAAGGGGCAAATTAATGTCCTCCTGGCGGCGGTGCAAAAAGAGATCGTTTACGGTTACTACGAAGCTTTTAAGCGGGCGGGCCTGAAAATTACCGCCATTGACCTGCAGCACCTGGCCCTGTGGCGGGTCTTTCACAGCTCCTTTGGTTACCCGGTTCACGACGGAGGGGTAAGGGCGGTTTTGAACCTGGGTTTTTCTTCAGGCCAGTTTATCGTGCTCAAGGGACAGGAACTGGTTTATCTCCGCACCATACCTGTGGAGTTGGGGGGTCTGTTGCCTTACGGTGTTGTTGAGCCACCACCGGGTGGACCTGAACCGTACTCCGAGGAGATAAAGGCAATTAAGGGCGAGGCCGCACCTGCCGTGGAGCACCCGCCAGGCGGTCCCACGCGCCTTGAACTGGCGGACTTTGCCGCTTTTGCCGATCTGGTCCGGGAGATCCGCCGCTCTTTGGATTTCTACCAGCTTCAGGAGCGGGATAACCCGGTAGCCACTCTGGTGATGACTGGTAATCTTAGTAAAATCACAGGGCTGAGCGCTTTTTTGGCCGGCGAACTGGGAATCAAGGTGGAAGCTGGTTTTCCCGTGCTGCCCTTCAGGGATGTAAAGCAGCCTTCTCAGGCGCTGGATCCTGTTTTTTCAGTGGCGGTGGGTCTGGCTTTGCGGGAGGTGGTGCGGTGAAGTACGGAGTTAATCTTCTGCCTTCGGAACTGCAACCAGAGCCTCCGCTGGAACCGAAACGCCTGGCCCTGATTTCTTTAATCACCCTGGTCGCGGGCGGCCTTTGTGTCGCCTGTATCTTTTGGGGGTTAAACTTTTACCACATGCGTGCCGAGTTGGCTGCTATACAGCAGCAGGTCCCCGGTCTCAATGAAACGGTGGCTCGCCTGGAAGATCTCGGCAAGCAGCGCCAGACACTGGAAGCAGAGGTCGGTGAACTGGAACGTCTAGTTGGGGAAAGGCACTCTTGGTCCAAAATGTTACTGGACCTAAATAAAGTGGTGCCCGGGGAAGTCTGGCTGACTGCCTTGCAATTGCAGGCCGCAGGGGCGGATCAGGGAACGGGTCAGGCAGCTGCCGGTTCCGCCGGGACTGCCGGTCAAAAACCCGGCTCCGTTCCTTCTCTCTTGCAAGGCAATTTGCAGCAGACCGGTCAGTTAGTAACAGGTGATACCCGCCAACAGATATCTGCTCAGTCCGGAGCATCGGCAACCGTGCCGGCAATCCAGGGCGAAGAAAGCGGGCAGCAAGGGCAGGTAGGCAACCAGGTCCGGCGCGAGGACGGGAATGCCATTCCCCCGCTGCCTGATACTTTAACCTTGAAAGGTAATGCTACATCCCTGGCTGCCGTTGGGGTATTGATTTATCAGTTGGGACAGTTGCCCTATTTTTCTCAGGTTGACCTGAACGAAATTAAATTTGATGAGGCAAAGGGCGTCACCACTTTTAGCATTTCCGCCCGGTTAAAAGGGGGCGGTGGGGGTTGATGGCACGTAGCCTGGATAAGAAGAGCAAGGCCATACTTATGCTTTTTTTGTTGCTGGTCCTTATTTATGCCGGCTACCGTTTCGTGTTAATGCCCCAAATCCAGGTTTACCAGAAGACAAAAACCGAGTTGGGCGAAGCCAGAGCTCTCATCTCCCGGCTGTCCTCCCGGGCCAGTTCCCTGGAGGAGGAAGAAGCGGCCCTCGAAAGAGTCAGAAAAAGATCTGCCGAGTTAAACACCAGGTTCGACACCGAGATGCGGGACGGCCAGTTTCTCATTCAGTTGAGCCGGATAACGGAAGAAAACCAGGTCCTGGTATTAAAGTTTAAACCACTGGCCATTGTAGATAAAGGATATGTGCTGGTTTTACCCGTCGAAATAGAGCTGAGGGGCTTGTTCCCCCAGGTGGCGGCGGTGATTGGTTACCTGGAGAATCTGCCGAACTTGAGTGAACTCCGCAATGTCCAGGTTACGCGTTATGAATCCGAAAATGCGGCTGACCAGTACCCGCCGGGAGCGGATGGTCTTTCTCTTTCCGCTCCATCACCCGTACCCGACGGTACGGTAACGGCAAGCATGACACTGCTGCTCTACTCCCGGCCGACTCCCACTGCACGTCTGCAAATGGAAGAGGTCAGACGCTGGGCGTTGGGCCGTCCGAACCCGTTTTTCTCGGGCAGGTTGCCGGTTTTACCCGTCCCGCCGGCCCAGGCGGCGGGGCCGGCCGGCCAGGAGTCCATCGACGCGTAGTACGGGTATAACTCAGGTCTTTGGAAAAAGGAACGGGTGTTTTTTGGCAGCCGTCCCTTTTTCCCTTGTTTGCCGGTTTTCCCCCGGGTATATTATACCGGCCGGGCGGGTAAACATTTGCAAGAGGTGATCCTTTTTGGTTGATGAACAGCTGTTGAAGGAAGTTCTGGACCTGGCCCTCTCCAACGGGGGCGATTTTGCCGACATATTCGTGGAAAATCGCCGTATCACGGGGATCAGCTGCGAAGACAACAAGATCGAACGGGTGCAGACCGGCCTCGATGCCGGCGCCGGAATCAGGGTGCTGGCCGGCGAGG
>JBFLZY010000076.1:0-12980 GCA_040755975.1 Bacillota bacterium
ATGGTTATATTCCTTCTTTTTAATAAAATATCTCTTGTTTTTGTTGGCTCATGTTAGATCATAACTAAATACTATTGGGTGTTATTTATTGGTAAACATAAACAGGGGGTTTTTCGACAGTCTCTTCCTATCGCTTAAGCCGCCTTCGAAAATCATCGTTTTGTTGTGGGATTATGAACTTGTTGTGCAAAAAATTATTAAGGAGGTTTGTCATGAAACGATTTCAACTTAAAAAATCTTTAAGGATGGCAATAATCATTATAAATGCTCTGTTATTGATTATTTGGAGTGGATGGGTTTTCTTTTGGTATGAGGTAATAATGTCAGATATTCCCCCAGCTCCAACAATTCGAGAGCTTCATGATCTAGAAAGATTTGTTATCTATTGGTTTTTAATTTTAATTGAAAATATTGTGTTTCTAGTATTTACAACAAATAAGACCACCCAACAGTAGATGGCCTTATTTGTTGTTTGTTTATTTTAGAAGATAGCAAGAATTGTATTTGCGACGGTAGCTATAATGCGATATCATCCCAGAACCCACGGTTTGAGTCAACAGACTCCTCTCCTGAGTCAATAATAGACATGTGCACAACAATAATTTCAGCCTGATCTTTTAATCACTGCGGAACATCTTCTTCAGCCTTTTTAACGCCCGCAGCTTGATCCTGTTCACCGCCTGCCTGGTCACCCCCATTTCGTCAGCCACCTTCTGCTCCGGAATCCCTTCTAAGATCGTCATGGTAATCACTACTTGCTGTTGCGGCGTCAGCAAAGAGAGGGCTTGTTGGAGAAAGAGCGTGTCTTCTACCTCGGCGCACACGTCAGTCGGAGCGGGAATGGTAGCGAGTATTTTAGTTCCTTCTTCATCGGCTTCCTTGCTTACCAATTCGTTCAGGATTAACAATTCGTGGTCCCGCAACCGCTTCTGTTTTTTCGCCAGTCTGGTTGCTTCGCGGTGCAGCCCAATCTGAAACCAGGCCACAATTTGCGCTTCTTCAGGATCGTCAAGTGTAGGCAACCATCTTTATCCACCCCTTTGTTTTTCTATTCCGCCCTCTACTTTCCGGGCATAAAATGGTCACAAGAAAATACTGTTTTGCCTGCCGTGATTGCTTTAAATTTTGTCTTGCCAACCTTCAATATAAAACTTGTGCGGAATGGCCAGAGCAACCGGATGAGCCCGTGCTGACTCACTATGAAATTTTAGCATTTGTCCCGGACCGTCTCATGGATTCGGCGCCACTATTCCCAGGTATCGTTTTATTGTCAGATTATATTGGGCAGTTTTTGATTCTCCCCCTCTGGCCCAGGAGAACCTGCAACCCAATAAGAAATCAGCAAAAAGGATTTGGGAGGAAAAAAGGATTTTTCGGGTAGAGGGAACTGACTATGAAATACCGGAATTAAATGACTGGAAAATTAGCATGTCTAACCAGCCGAAAGAATCAATCATGTTCCGCTAATTACCCAACCCCTTCTTCCCCGAATAAAAAACAAGGGGCTGGCTACTCCGGATGTGTTGGGAATTGGGGTATCCCGACAACGTGCCAAAGCCTCCTTCCCTCCCACCGTATTAAGGAGTTGTAAGCATATCAGGTACAGCAGCAATAAATCCTTCAAATGTGCCCCTATCCCCATCATTATTGATAGTTTCCCCTAAGAAGTGGTATATTGGCTGAACATGAGTTTGTTTACTGTTCGGCGAAGAATCTTCCCAATAAGCCAACTCAACCTTTTTGATGATAACTTTTTCTGCCGTTTCGTCTATACGAATCGTACCTCTAAATTGCTTCAGGTCCTCAAAAGCGTCATCAAACGATTTTATTTTAATCGGTTCTCCTTCGGCGATATCCCTAAAAGCTGTGTACACCGAGTCAATCTCTACCTTCTTTTCCCACTGATACAATAATTCTGGAAATGCCATAGACCATTTTCCCATTAATTTTTCTGTTAAAATAAACATTTTTGCGCAATACTTTAGTCTCTTTTGGATTTAAAGCTGAGGTCATGGTCTCGGCCGCAACACCATTTTCAAAAAAACCGATGGGCAAGAGATTGTTTTTCTGTAAAAAGTCCCTGGCTATTTTTACACAATCCTCATCCAAGAGGTTTATATTGGCATCTTCATTTCTATGTTTGTTATGATAAACAAACGTTCCATCATCATTAATTCGTAAAAAATGTTCCTAATAAGTAAGTAAAACTGTTCTTGCGGTATTTCTGGTAATTAATGGGTAAATACTATGAATAAAGATAATAGTAAGGAACAAAGGCACAAAGGCACAAAGATTTGAAGGAACAAGGGCATAGAGGCAAGTCAGGGGGTTTTGCCGATTCGAAAGTTATTCATAGGATTTGCCCTAATTTTGATCGCGGTTTTACTGGCTCTACCGTACCTTACGGACAGGCTTTCTTCCGTTCGGATCGAGGAGGAAAAAGAACCGGTGGTCCGCCTTTACGTCCACGGCACCGGGGAAATAGTAAAGCTGCCGCTGGACGATTACGTCACGGGCGTGGTGGCCGCCGAGATGCCGGCGGAGTTTCCCGCGGAGGCTTTAAAGGCCCAGGCCGTGGCCGCCCGCACGTACGTCTTAAAGCGTTTAAAGGCCGGCGGTATCGCCAACTCCCGGCACCCCGGAGCGGACGTTTGCGACGATTACCGGCACGGTCAGGGCTGGATTTCGCCGGAAGAGATGAAAAAACGCTGGGGGACGGTCAATTACTATCGTTATTATTATAAAATCCGCCGGGCTGTGGACGACACGCGCACAATGGTGCTCACTTACGAAGGGCAGCTGATCGATCCCATTTACCACGCTTCCTGCGGCGGCAGGGGAACAGAAAACGCGGGCGAGGTGTGGAAGGTCGACGTGGCTTATTTAAAGGGAGTGCCTTGCCCTTACTGTGCCGACCCGCAGCCTGAGCGCGTGGCCGTGGTTTCGCTCGAACAGGCCGGCCGGTTGCTGAAAACCGATCTGGGCGCGGTTCCCGTTTCCGGAAACGGGCGAAAGGGTTCGCCGGCTCCGGTCATGCGGGTGCTGGAATACACCAGCGCCGGCCGCCCGAAAACGGTGCAACTGGGCGACAAAACTTATGCGGCCGCCGTCGTGCGCGACCTCCTGGATCTTCGCTCGGCCGACTTTGCTCTAAAAGTTAACGGCAGCCTGCTGGAAGTGACCACCCGCGGCTACGGCCACGCCGTGGGCATGTGCCAGTACGGAGCGAAAGGGCTCGCCCAACACGGGTACACGTTTGCGCTGATTTTAAAGCACTATTACACCGGCGTGGAAATAACCAGGCTGGGAGAAAAGTAGTTGTTGGAGAGAGTACACATAAAGTATACCCCTGTTCCAAAAGGGGGCTTTCTTTTTTAGGACAATTCCGCCTGGTCTTAGCATATATATTTTTAGAAGCTTTTTTAGCCGCTAGGGAGGTAGGGAGATGCAGGAATATATCCAGAAAAGGGTGCTGGAGATCTGCGCCTATATCCTGGATACCCAGGCCACTGTGCGCCAGGCGGCAACAGTATTTCAGGTCAGCAAAAGCACGGTGCATAAGGATATGACGGAAAGGCTTCCTTCTTTAGATAAGAGGCTTGCCCAACAGGTAAAAGCGGTGCTGGAGTTCAACAAGTCCGAACGGCATTTACGCGGCGGGGAAGCTACGCGCAAAAAATATAAAAATTCGCTGCAGCAATAGAGGATTTTGGCTAAATATGTAGAATTAATCAACCGATCCAATCATTAAGGCGCGTCCCAAGAGGTCTTCCATTTTTGGCAAATGTGCGACTATTTATGCCGATCCTTCCTTCGACCTTCGACCTCTGAGACCGGCGGCCGTTTTAAGGGGGCTCCTCTATGCTGGGCTTTACTAGCGACATCGGAATTGATTTGGGCACTGCAAACGTGCTGGTGTTTGTCAAGGGAAAGGGGATCGTGCTCAGCGAACCATCGGTGGTGGCGATCAATAAGGACACCGGCAGAATTATCGCCGTGGGAACGGAAGCAAGGAGGATGCTGGGGCGCACGCCCGGAAGCATCGTGGCCGTCCGCCCCCTGCAAGACGGCGTAATCGCCGATTACGAAGTTACCGAAAGAATGCTCCGCTATTTTATCGCGAAAGTAAACGGCTGGAAACTGTTCTTTCGCCCCCGGATTATGGTCTGCATCCCGGCCCAGGTCACCAACGTGGAGGAGCGGGCCGTCCTGCAGGCCGCCATGCAGGCGGGCGCCGGACAAGCCTACATCATCGAGGAGCCGCTGGCGGCGGCCATCGGCGCCGGCTTAAACATTTCGGAGCCCAGGGGAAAGATGGTGATCGATATCGGCGGCGGTACCACCGACATCGCCGTCTTGAGCCTGGGCGGAATTGTCTGCAGCCGTTCCCTGCGCCTGGGCGGGGACAAGTTTGACGAAGCGATAATGCGCTACGTGCGCAAAAAGTTTAATCTTGTTATCGGCGAACGTTCCGCGGAAGAGTTGAAAATGCGGGCGGGAACCGCCTATCCGGACGGGATGGCGGAAAAAGTAGTGGATGTCCGCGGCAGGGACATGGTTACGGGGTTGCCTAAATCGGTGAACATTACGCACCGGAATGTTTGCGAGGCCATCCAGGAGCCGTTGGAGGCAGTGGTGGGAGCAGTTAAAGAAGTTTTAGAGCACACCCCGCCGGAGCTGGCCTCCGACATCGCCGACCGGGGAATCGTCATGACGGGCGGCGGCGCCCTTTTGCACGGAATCGACATCCTGCTGAGCAAAGAAGTGGGGGTGCCCGTTTATGTGGCCGACGACCCCCTGTCCTGCGTGGCCGTCGGCACCGGTCGGGCGCTTGGCATGCTGCACATTTTGAGGGGCTCGCATCTCAACAACAGGAAGTACCGCAGAATTAACCTGGGGAAATAAAGGTGGTTTCAACCCGGCCATCGAAGTTGTTTTTAATCCGCATAACCGTACAGTTCCCTATCTAAATATTTCCTTACCTTATCGTATTCCTCGACTTTTAGCGTCCCGTGCTCCTTGTACACCGTATAAGACAACCCTTCCGTTACCGATACCCTGATTCCCCGGTCGATGGTTTCATCTTCTTCCGTCCACTTCTGCAGCCTTTTTTGCAATGCCCTCCGGGCCGCTTCCTGAACCGGAATCACCCTTCCGGACGCCCTCTTTTCATCAATTATTTCACCGATAATACCTCCGCAGCGGACCCGCCATTACCTTGAAAATAACCACAAAATCTGCTTCCGCGTAATAGGCTAAAAGAGTAAGCATGTTTAAAATTACTGGATTATGATAAGCTAACTGCTGGCCTCATTGATTATCCGGCTGGTTTCCTGACTATTCAAAGAAACCACTCCTTGTTGGGTTGCCGTTATTTTCTGTACGTCTGCCGTTATCGTATAGCGCGGCCGCCAGCATAGGGTGTCTTTATGTATAACGGCATCTTCTCCGGTTTTTCCTAACTATTATAGCCGAGATTGCTACCGATTTCCAGTATTAACACACCCAAGAGAAATGTTCAAATTACACGGTGCCGGAATAAATTTCCGACGGGCCTGTTTTTCATCTGGATTAGGCAAGGGAATTTTTTGCGCCAAAAAAGTAGTTGACACTTTTCAGTCCTGATTCTATACTTAATATGGTAAATTGTTAGAAATATTAAGTTTTTGTTAAGGCGGGGGGTTGCCATGCCGGACAATAATCACTCGCGGCTCCTGGAAAGGTTGGAAGAGGTGGCTTTGCAGTTAATGCGCCGGCTGCACGCGAAAATGGAGGTGAGCATGGCGCACGGGGTCACCGGCAGCCAGTTTTTTATCCTGAAAAGAATCCGGGAGCACGGCCGGATGACGGTGTCGGCGGCGGCCGAGGAGATGGGCGTTTCTTTGAGCGCCGTTACCGCCCTGGTCGATAGACTGGTGAAAGCCGGTCTGGTCACCCGCAGCCGGGATGAGGACGACCGGCGCCTGGTGTGGCTGGAAGTAACGCCGCAGGGAGAGAAGGTAATCAGAACCTGCCTGGCCGGGCGGAAGCAGATCATGGAAAAATATTTGGGGCAGTTGGCAGAGGAAGACCTGGAGCAGCTGGTAAAAATTTATGAAAAACTTTTAATGATTATCAAACAGGAAGAAAAAAGTGAAGGAGAAAAAAAACAGTAAAACAAAAAACATTTCTCCCGAAACTTTTTTCCAGGTTATGCGGTATAGGCTGATGGGGGTTTCTTAAATAATCCAAGGTGCCTGGAAACTTTCTGCCTGCTATTTTCGGAGAGTGGAGTGAGTTGCCGTCATGATCAATTTGTTCTCAGCAACAAGAGGTGGAAAAGATACGCGGGTTTGCCGCTTTAGCAAGTTTAGGGCCGGCCGGGGAGCGGCCGTTTTCTTGATTCTCCTGCTGGCTCTTTTCATGGCCGGCGGGTGTGGGGGAAAACAGCAGACCCCGGCTGGCGCACAGGATGGTCGGGAAAGCGCCGTGCCGGTGAAGACGGCAAAGGCAAAATTGGGGACCCTGGAAGCCGCCAGCGTGGTCAGCGGCAAGCTGGAAGCCGGGGAGTCGGCCAACGTGGTGGCGAAGATGCCGGGGAAGGTGGCGGCCGTACACGTGGATGTGGGCAGCGCGGTGCGCGCCGGCCAGGTGCTGGTTACCCTGGACAATACGGACCTGGCCGCGCGCCTGGAGCAGGCGAAAGCCGGGGTGGCGGCCGCCGAGTCGGCGCTGGCCGTTGCGCAGACCGCTTACACAGTGGCCGAGGCGAATTACCAGCGGGGAAAACAGCTTTTGGAGCAGGGGGCGATTCCGCGGGCCGTTTTTGAAGCGGAATACGAATTAAAATATATACAGGCGAAAGAGCAGGTAGAGCGCGCCTTGCCGGCCCAACTGGCCCAGGCGCGGGCCAACCTGGCGCTGGCCGAATCCGCCTACAACGACAGCTTCGTCAGGGCGCCCATCTCCGGCCTGGTGACGGCCCGTAACGTGAATCCCGGGGAAATGGCTTCGACGATGGCCCCGGTGATTTCCCTGGCCAATCTTGACAAAGTGGAGGTCAAAGCAACGGTCGGCGAAAATTTAGTTAACCAGTTAAAACCGGGGCAAAAAGTACAGGTGAAAATCAGCGCCGTTGCCGGGCAGCCTTTTGCGGGCGTAATCACCAGTATCGCCCCGGCCGCCGACCCGGTGAGCAAAGGTTTTCCTCTCAAGATCCAGATTGATAACTCCAACCATGTTTTAAAACCCGGCATGTTTGCCGAGGTGCAGCTGACGCCGCCCCAAAAAGAGGCGCTTTTGGTTCCCCGGGAGGCAGTAATCAAAGCGGAAGATAAAGATGTTGTTTGGGTGGTTAAGGAGGGGCGAGCCCAAAAGAAAGAGGTTCAGATTGGCGAATCGGATGGCCGGCGGATCATCATTACCGCCGGTTTGACGGAAGGGGAAGAAGTGGTGGTTGCCGGGCAGGAAAACCTGCAGGAAGGGGCAAAGGTGGAAGTGGTGGAATAAGCAGGTAAGGCACAGAGGCACAAAGGGAAAGAGGAACAGAGTACTCGGGCGCAAAGTTAAAAAAGGCACAAAGGTACAGGGTCATAAAGGTGCGAAGGGAGAAAGTTAACGGGGTGTTTGAATGAAAATTACCGATGTTGCCATCAGCCGGCCCATGTTGATTGCCGTTTTAGTGATCGTGACGCTGATCCTGGGAGGTGTTTCGTTAACCCGCCTGAGCATCGATCTCTACCCGCAAATGGAGCTTCCGGTCGGCGCGGTGATTACCGAATACCCGGGCGCCGGGCCCAAGGAAGTGGAAAGGCAGGTCACCGAGCCGCTGGAGGCCGTCCTGGCCACCGTCAATAACCTCGACCAGGTAATGTCCATGAGCAGTATGGGTAATTCCGTAGTTATTGTCATGTTCAACTGGGGCACCGATATGAATTACGCCACCTTCCAGATGCGGGAAAAGATTGACCTGATCCGGCAGTATTTGCCGGAAGGCGTGAAATCGCCCGTAGTTTTCAAGATGGACCCCAACCAGCTGCCGATCATGCAGCTGGCTTTGTCTTCCCGGGACGCCGCCCATTTAAAACAGCTTGTTGAAGATACCATTCAGCCGCGCCTGGAGCGGGCCGCAGGCGTGGCCAGCGTCTGGTCGGCGGGCGGGTACGCGCGGGAAATCCGCGTCCTGGTCGACCCCGTACGCCTGGAAGGGTACGGCCTCACTCTAAATGGCTTGACCAGTGCGCTTCAGGGGGAAAACATGAACGTTTCCGGCGGTGCCGTGCTGGAGGGCGGCAAGGACTGGCTGGTGCGGGTGACCGGGGAGTTCAAAAATCTGGATGAGCTCCGCAGCACCGTGGTGGGTGCCCCCGGCGGGGTCCCCGTGCACCTGGGGGACGTGGCCCAGGTAATTGACGGTCAGAAAAAGGTCACCCAGTTCAGCCGCCTGGACGGGCAGCCGGGGATCAGTGTTTTCATCCAGAAGCAAAGCGGTTCAAACACGGTGAAGGTGGCCCGGGAAGTCAAAAAGGTGCTCAAGGACCTGCAAAAAGAGCTTCCGGACGTAAAATTCACCGTGGTGATGGACCAGGCGCAGTTTATTGAGGAATCGATCACCCACGTCGTCAGGGAAATTCTGGCGGGCAGCATTCTCGCCGTGCTGGTGATGTGGATCTTTTTAAGAAACCTGCGCAGCACCTTGATCATCGCCACTTCGATCCCGATTTCCATCATCGCCACTTTTTCCTTGCTTTATTTCAATAACATGACTTTGAACCTTATCTCCATGGGTGGTCTTGCCCTGGGGGTGGGTTTAATCGTCGACGACGCCATCGTCGTTTTGGAAAATATCTTCCGGCACCGCCAGCAGGGTTACGGGTTGTTCGAGGCGGCGAAGACGGCCACGGAGGAAGTGGGTGGCGCGGTCATTGCCTCGACCCTCACCACCATGGCGGTGTTTCTGCCCATCGTCTTCGTTAAAGGCCTGGCCGAGCAGTTGTTTAAACCCATGGCCCTGACGGTGTCTTTTTCCATTTTCGCCTCCCTGATTGTGGCTCTGACGGTGGTTCCCCTCCTGGCCTCGCGCTACCTTACTTTTGAGGAACGCGCCCGGGCGGGGAGAGGCTTGCTTTCCCGGATTTATCTTCTTTCGGAAAACTGGTTTAATAAATTAAACGACGGCTACCGTCGCCTGCTGGGCTGGGCCCTGACGCACCGCCGCTGGGTGCTGATTATCGTGGCGGCGGCCTTCGTGCTTAGCGCGGCGGCTTTCCCGCTGGTGGGTTTTGAGTTTATGCCCACCATGGACCAGGGGTACGTGAATATCACCATCGAGATGCCCAAGGGAACGAGCCTTGCGCAGACGAACCAGATCGCCACCCGGGTGGAGGAGCTGACCAAAGACCTGCCCGAGGTGGCAAGCATTTTTACCGGCGTGGGCTTTACCGGCATCCAGGGGATGTGGGGTTCCGTTTCCACCGACCAGGCGCAGGTGAGCCTGAAGCTGGTGGATAAATCGCGACGCGCTCTCTCCGACCGCGAGGTGGCCGAAAAGGTCCGCGGACTGGTGAAAAACATCCCCGGCGCCGAAATCCAGGTGGCGGCCATGGACCCCAGCTTCCAGGAGCGCAGCATGTCCGCGCCGGTGGAGTTGCGGATTAAGGGGGACGATTTAAACATTTTAAAGCGGCTGGGGGACGAGGTGGCGGAACTGGTCCGGCAGGTGCCGGGAACGCGCCAGGTGGCCAGCAGCCTGGAGGAGGGGCGACCGGAAGTCCAGGTGGCGGTAAACCGGGACAGGGCCGCCGCCTGCGGCTTGAGCCCCCTGGAGATCGCCTCCACGGTGCGCACGGCCGTCGACGGAACGGTGGCGACCCGCTACCGTTCCGGCGGGGAGGAAGTGGACATCCGGGTATTGCTGGCCAAAGGTGAAAAGGGCGGGCAGGCGGGAATAAACGAACTGAAGGAGTTGACCATTTCTTCTCCCCTGGGGGTCAAGGTCCCCCTGGCCCAGGTGGCCGATTTTGAACTGGCCTATGGTCCGCACACCATTGAACGTTTAGACCAGTCCCGCCAGGTGACGGTCCGCTCCCAAATCGCCGGGCGGACCTTGAACGCCGTGATCAAAGACATCCGGGGCAAGCTGGCCTCTGTTTCCCTGCCTTCCGGCTACGCCATCGAGTTCGGCGGGGAGCAGGAAATGATGACGGAGACTTTTACCGACCTGGCCCTTGCCCTGGTGCTGGCGGTGGTGCTGGTTTACCTGGTGATGATGGCGCAGTTTGAATCCGCCCTGTTCCCCTTCATTGTCATGTTTTCGGTGCCGGTTACGTTGATCGGCATCGTGATCAGCCTGCTGGCCACCGGCCGGACCTTTTCTGTGCCCGCCTTCATCGGCGCCATCATGCTGGTGGGCATCGTCGTCAAGAACGCCATTGTCTTGATTGATTACGTAAACAAGCTGCGCCAGCGCGGGTACGACCGGGCGCAGGCGCTGCTGACGGCCGGGCCCATCCGGCTGCGCCCCATTTTAATGACCGCGCTGACCGCCATTCTGGCCATGTTCCCCATGACGCTGGCCATCGGTTCGGGTTCCGAGGGGCAGGCGCCCATGGCCACGGTGGTGGTCGGCGGGCTGGCCTTTTCCACCCTGATTACCCTGGTGCTGGTGCCGGTAATTTACAGCATTCTGGACGACTGGAAGGAGCGGTGGCGCTCGCGGCGGAAATTTTACTATCCTCGGAGGGAACAAAAACCCGATATTTCACGTCAATAATAGTAAAGGAAACTTTCGAAAAAACTCCTCAATATGATGACATGATCGCGACGGTGGTTGTCCCTGCAGGAGCGACTTGCTTAAGGCGCCGTTAACGAGACACGGCGCAGGTGAGGCAAGCGAACCGGCAGCGCGAATCGCGCTGATGACCGTGCGCTTGAAATAGAAAAAGTGACCCTGTGCTGGATCATATTGTAAAAAAACTAATGAACCACGCGCATTATGCAGCGCTGCTTGGTTCGCTCCGAACCAAGCCGATGTCTCGTCGGCCCGCAGCATCGGAGCAAGGGCAGGGACAACCACCGTCGTCAGGGATTTTTTCGATGGTCTCTTAAGGAGAGTAAGCAGGGTGCAGGTCGAAATTTTAGGCGCCCGGATCGATGCCCTGCGGATGGCGGAAGTGGAAGAGCGCATCGCGGGTTTCGTCCGGGCCGGCTCTCCCCGGCAGGTAATCACCTTGAATCCGGAGGTTTTGTACCGGGCGCAGCGGGAGCCCGGGCTGTTGGCTTTAATTAACGGCGCCGCGCTGGTGACGGCCGACGGAGCGGGAATCGTCTGGGCGGCCCGGGTTGCCGGGAAACCCGTGCCGGAGCGGGTGACGGGGATCGATTTAATGCTGCGGCTGGTCGCCCGGGCGGCCCGGGAAGGGTGGCGGATTTTTTTGCTGGGCGGGGCGCCGGGGGTGGCCGAAGAAGCCGCCGCCCGCTTAAAGCAGCAGCACCCGCAGCTGATCGTGGCCGGAACGTGCCACGGATATTTTCAGGATCGTGGAGATTTACAGGAAGCGAAAGTTATCGAAATGATCAGGCGGGCGCGGCCGCACCTTTTGTTTGTCGGGATGGGGGCGCCGAAGCAGGAGGAATTCATCGCCCGCCACTTGCCGGAGTGGGAAGTGCCGGTGGCCCTGGGGGTGGGGGGGAGCTTCGACGTCCTGGCCGGCCGCGTAAAACGGGCGCCCGCGTGGATGCAGCGGCTCCACCTGGAGTGGCTGGGCCGCCTTTTGCGCGAACCCCGGCGCTGGCGGCGCATGCTGGTGCTGCCCGGGTTTGCCTGGCGGGCTTTGTTGGCGGGGCTAAGGGATCGTAAGTAACTCTATTTTCAATCCCTGATTGCTGATTCATGGCTCCCAATCCCCGTTTTTTACCTGGTTATTTATAGAAATTGTAAATGTTTTGCAGGGAAAAGGTTGGAGGTTGTCGAAAAACTAAAGCATAAAGCTTTTTTACGGAAGCTTTTGGAGGTTTGTCCGATGCAGGGACGGAAAGCGTTGCTGGCCCTTTTGCTGGTTTTAGCGGCAGCGGCGGCGGGTTACGCAGGGCTGGCTGCGGCGGCTGACGAGGGTGAGCCGGGTTCCCGCCTGGATCCCCTGGTGACGAAAAGCTTTGTGGAAAAGTACGTAAAAGAAGTATTGGGAACAAACGGGCACGCGGAGTTTCAGTGGCTGGTTAAAAATTTAACCGCCGGTCAGGAGTTCACGGCGGGAGCTGGTACGGAAATTATTGTCAGGACGGGCAATGCAGTCGCCGTCGATCCAACGGGAAGCGGCATTCCCGACGTCACTGCCGGTGCTAACATTACCGACGGTAAACCGGTCGCCCGCAACCACCTTTTGATTATTCCGCGTGCGGACGGCCGGGGCATCCGTGCCCAATCCCCGGTCATTATCATGTACCGCGGGGCCGGGGCGAAGTAAAGGAAGGATATCTGGAAGAGGTGTTTTAATTGCCGAGGCTAAAGCGAAATCTTCCTTTTATTCTCTTCTGTGCGGGCTTTTTATTGCTTTTTGCCGGGATTTTGCTGGTGGCCGGGCAGTTGTGGCTGAAGTTGACCGGTGAACCGGTTGCCTCTGATGATGGTCAGATTATTGAAGCCGGTGAACCGGTAAACTCGCTGACTGTGCTGTTGCTGGGCTTAGACGCGCGGCCCGGCGAGACTGTGGCCAGGGCAGATACGCTTATCGTGGCGCACGTCGAGCCGGCCGACAACCGCCTGTCCCTGTTGTCCATCCCGCGTGACACCAGGGTTAATATTCCCCGGCACGGCTGGGATAAAATAAACGCAGCCAACGTTTACGGCGGGCCGGAACTAACCGCCCAGGTGGTTTCCGGGCTGATTGGCTTTCCGGTGAAATATTATGCCCTGACCAACTGGGAGGGCTTTAAAGATATTGTGGACACCCTGGGCGGGGTGACCATTAATGTGGAAAAACGCATGCAATATTACGATCCCG
>JBFLZY010000077.1:0-12593 GCA_040755975.1 Bacillota bacterium
AAATAAAGAAACAAGTTGCCAGCCCTATGGCCAGCATTCCAGACAAACCAAAGAAACCGAAAAACTGCAAAATTTCCTGCCCGGAAGCAAACCCTGCACCTACAATCGTACCAATATAACTTGCCGCGACTTTAAAGGTAGACATCTTCATATTCCTTAGGTTGTCCCGGAAACAGGAGATTATTTACCCGGCCAAGATATAACAGTCCAAGGAAAGGGAAAACCTTTCCCTACTACAAGAGCTGCTGCCGCCTACCTGGAAATATTGCCAGTTTTGCCGAAACAGGTCTTAACTTAGAACAGCTAAATATGTTTATTCCTAAAAAAGCCCCCCACGCGGTGGAATGCGTTGGAGGGATGGCGAGATTCCTTATCGTCTATGCCCCACCCCTTTCTTCCGGCATTAAAAGTGAAGAAGAGGTGAAACTATGAAGCTGCTTGAGTTCCAGGGGAAAGCTATCTTCAATAAATATGGCATTCCGGTGCCGGCGGGACAAGTTGTGACGTCGACGGAGGAAGTCCTTTCGTTCGCTGGAATGATTGGCTGGTATAATACTCAGCAAAGAGCTTTTTAAAAAAATTTCCTTTGTTGGCCCAGAAGATTGTTACCCGGGAAAGTATTTTCTCAGTGTAAAAAACCAGCTGAAAAAACTTTTGAAGCAGGGGGTGAGTTTTTTGGTCACCTGCAAGGTTTGCGGTAGTCTTAAAGCGGCCGGAGCCCTGGGTATTTGCGGACAGTGCATCCGGAAAAATCCCGAAAGCGCTGTAAGAGCCGGTCTTTTGGCCCACCAAAAAAGCCGTTATCCCTTTCCGCCGGCGCCTCCCCGGTCACCCGAAGGAATCATCTGCCGGACCTGCGCAAACAATTGCCGCCTTGGTCTGGGCGAAGCTGGCTTTTGCGGTTTGCGGGCAAACCGGGAGGGGCGCCTGGTTAATTTTGCGGGTGACAGCAAAAGGGGGTTGGTTACCTGGTACCATGACCCCCTGCCCACCAACTGTGTAGCCGACTGGGTTTGTCCGGGGGGCAGCGAAGGCGGCTACCCAGAATACTCCTACACCCCGGGAAAGGAGTACGGATACAACAACCTGGCTGTTTTTTTCGGCGGCTGCTCATTTGACTGCCTGTTTTGCCAGAACCGGAGTTACCACCAGATGGCCAAAGAGATGCGGCCCCTGGCCAGCCCGGAAGAGCTGGTTAACGCTGTTTTACCCAGGACAGCCTGTATTTGCTTTTTTGGCGGCGACCCTTCCCCCCAAATGGTTTTTGCTCTGAGGGTCTGCCGGCTAGTATTAGAAAAGTATCCGGCGAAAATCTTACGCATATGCTGGGAAACCAACGGGAATATCAACCCGCGCTACTTAAGGCAAATCGCGGAAGTATCTTTAAAAACTGGGGGTTGCGTTAAATTTGACCTGAAGGCCTGGAATGAAGATTTGCATCAAAGTTTAACGGGAGTTAGCAACCGGCAAACGCTGGCCAACTTTGCTGCGCTGGCGGACTATTGTAAAAAGCGGCCGGAGCCTCCCTTTTTGGTGGCCAGCACGCTCCTGGTGCCCGGATACGTGGATAGCGTCGAAGTAGAAGCCATAGCAAAATTTATTGCCGGGCTTAACCCGGACATCCCTTATTCCTTGCTCGCCTTTTACCCGCAGCACAGGCTTTCAGACTTGCCCTTAACTGCAAAGCAAGAGGCCCTGGCCTGCCGGGAAGTCGCCTTTGCTGCCGGGCTAAAGCGGGTGAGGCTGGGCAACGTTCATCTGCTTAAATAATTCAATCCCCCAATACTTTGATGAGCACCCTTTTTCTGCGCCGCCCGTCAAATTCAGCGTAATAGATCTGCTGCCACGGCCCTAAATCTAACTTGCCGTTTGTTATGGGAACAATTACCTGGTGGTGGACGAGGATACTTTTCAGATGGGCGTCGCCGTTGTCTTCTCCGGTCTGGTGGTGACGGTAAGGCTTCCCAAAAGGCGCTATTTTCTCCAGCATTTCGTCAATGTCCTGAATAATCCCCGGTTCGGCATCGTTAACATAGACACCAGCGGTGATGTGCATAGCCGAAATTAAGGCCATTCCTTCTTTAATCCCGCTTTCGCGAACCGCTTTCTCTACTTCGCCGGTGATGTTGATGTATTCGCGGCGCTTTTGGGTGTTGAACCAAAGGTATTCTGTGTGCGATTTCATCGGAAAAAATACCCCTCTCTTGCTTTTTCCCTTTCTTCTTTCAAAGATTATTCAAGAACAGCCTTGCTTTGAGCACCCAGTCCGGGTCGGCCAGCAGGGCGCGCCCGATCCCTACCAGGTCGGCCATGCCCTCAGTGATGACGCGGTTTGCCAACAAGGGGTCGCCGAGGCCGCCCGCTTCCTGGCTTTCATTACGGGATAGAATGTTCGCAGGGCACCGCCGTTTGGCACTTTCCGCAGCCGTAACCGGATTAAAAAACCAGATTAAATCAGGTGGCCCGGCACCTGCCCACGCCGCGACCAGTCCGGAGGGGAAATGTCCAGCGGGTCGAAAAACCGGCGCTTTTTCCTGACTTCGTTGATGTGATTGAAATATGCCGCCGCCCCCGCCAAACCTTTGTGGCGGCCGTGCTTCCACCAAACACTGCCCTTCCGAACCATTTTTTTGACTCCGACCATAGTCTATCCCCCGCTACCTTCATCTGGGTGCTAAAGCCCTTTAAAACGAACCACTTCCTGAATGGATCTCCGGACACTCCGGGGTTTGTTCGCCGGATGCTCCGGGTCGGCGTAACCCAGGGCAAGTCCTAACAAAATCAGCAGGTTCTCCGGGATTTCCAGTTCAGCCCGGATAAGATCCGGGTAGGCCACCAGGTTGACCGCCGGGATGGAATCCACGCCGAATTCCTGGGCCGCCAGCATGACGCCCAGGGCGAACATCCCCACGTCGAAAATCGACCAGGGAGTTAAGCTGCGCTCCAGGCACAGGTAGGCAACCACCGGTGCCCCGAAGAATTCGTAATTACGCCGGGCGATGGCCTTTTTGGCCGCTTCATCGCCGGGGGATAAACCCATGGCGGCAAAGCGGTTTGCCGCGTTTTCGGCCATCCGCTGCTGCAAGGCCGGAGGCCATTGTTGAGGCCGGGGGAGGTCCGGCTGCATCGGTAAACCCGCTTCGAACCGCTTCAGAAAAGCTTCGCGGAGCCTTTTTAAGGTTTCCCCGCCGGCGATGAAGACCTCCCAAGGCTGGCTGTTCCCTCAGGAGGGTGCCTGGTTTGCCCCCTGTAGAATTGTATCTTTGTCAACGGGATCCGGTTGAAAAGCGCGCACCGAGTGGCGGGAGTGAAGGGCTTCGATTATATTCATTTATTTCTCTGTTTCCTGCTGTTTTTTAATCCCCCAGACATTTTTACCGCACCTACCGTCCCGACAACGCCAAACCTCATTAAACTTTACTCCGCGAGAAACCCTCTTATTTCCTGGACAATCTGCCCTTTCATAATGATGGTGTAGTGGTTGGAGTCCTCGACCACGGCGAAACGGCTTCCGGGTATTGTCCGGGCGATTTCCTCCCCTTTTTCCCGGCTCAAAACAAAAACGCCGGGGAGCACCAGGCCCTGCGGCGCCCAAAGAACAAGGGTGGGCGTTTTAATTTTCCGGTGGAGGTCGTTGATGGTGACGGAGTTAAATGATTTGATATCCTGGCTCACGGCGTCTTTGCTTACTTTTGAGCTTACGCTGCCGTCAGGATGGTGGACTACGTCGTAGTAAAAATACTGTTCCAAATAAGGGGACCACTCCGCGAAAAAAGGAATTGACCTGTTGTAGTCTAAATAAGCTTGAAAGGTGGCAAACAACTGGCCGATCCTGTCCACGGAGGGCTTAATGACCTCGATGAGCCTGGGGTCAGGGTCCATGCCTCCGTCAACCAACACCAGTTTTTGCAGGCGGTCGGGATACCAGGCGGCAAAGTAGCATCCAATTGAAGCACCCAGAGAATGCCCGACCAACGTAACCCGGTCAAGACCAAGTCTGCCCATTATCACCAAAATGTCTTCGGCGTGGGCAGGGATTCCGTACCCGGAAGCGGGTTTGGCGCTGTCGCCCCTCCCGGGCAAGTCATAGGCGATCACCCTGTATTCCGGCGATAATTTCTCGGCCAGCGCATCCCAGCAGCGGCCGTTGGCCGTTAACCCGTGCACGCAGATGATCGGGGTACCGCTCCCCTCCCAGTCGATCAAATGCAGTTCCTTTCCGTTTACATTGACCTTTAAATCCCGCACCTTCATTGAATTTACCCGGTCGCAAAGAGCAGAAGGGCTCAATTAAACCGGGTCTTTCACCTCCATCTCCGTATTTTTAATCTGCTTTTCCGGAAAAATCTTCCGGCTTGCCGGTATGATCCTGTCCCACTCGGGCAGTTTATCGAGGTTGTCGTGGATGACGTTCGGGTAAAAGCCCAGCACCTTCTGGTAGATTTCTTCCGTTTGGTGGACCATTTCCGGAGTGCTGTGATAAATCTCTTTTATGCGTTACCTACTTGAAATTACGTTTTTGATTAAGGCCATTTTTCCACCTGCCACGGTGTTATTATATCATGGAAGGATTTACTAAAACAAGGCTTAAAAGAGACTATTGGCCTGGCACCCAGACCAGGTCCCAGGGGGCTACCTTGAACCAGCCCGACCTGGCGTTACTCCTGGGCCTCTCCACCAAAACCGTCCAGAGCCTGTTACCCGGATGAAATTTTTCAACTCTAACAGGCAAACTCGGAAAGGCTTTTTTCTCGTTTAAGATCACAATAACCAAGAAGTACTGCTGCCAGTTTTAGCTTCACTGCTGTTTGTTCCCGGTATATCTTCCAGATAAAAGTTTGGGCCGCGCCCGGGCCGGATGGTGTTTATTCCTCCTTCACATTACCCAAATCGTCGACCCAATAGATCCTCAGCGGCAAGGCCCTGCGAAGCCAGGAAATACGCGAGGCCAGCCTTTCGGAAGTGGGAATGCCTTGAGACAAGTCAAGGGGAAGGAAGGCTACCTTTACTATTTTCCCTGGAATGAGTCGGGTTCTAACCGCGTCGTGACCAGTCCGGGCGGGAAATGTCCAGCGGGTCGAAAAACCGGCGCCTTTTCCTGAGTTCATTGATGTGATTGAAATATGCCGCCGCCTCCGCCAAACCTTTGTGGCGGCCGTGCTTCCACCAGGCGCTGCTCTTCTGGACAATTTTTTTGGCCCTTCCCAAGGACGCTCACCTACCGTAAAATGTTTTCCCGTTAAACATACTTTGGTAGGTTTCTTCAACGGCTTTTCGCAATTCAACTTTTGTAGAAGCGAAGAAAAGGTGGGTCTTGCAGGTGCAATCGCTGGTGCCGAAATGCAAAACTGCCGGCAGGAGCCTTTTCGCCAAACAGCGGGAGATCGAACATTCGATCTTCCGGGCGCTTTCCATAACGAAGACTTCTTTTAATTCGCCGACCGACAGGAAATAGTCAATGTGCCAGCGGATTTTTTTGTCGCGCTTCAGGTGCCGGTAAACCCTCGCCCGTAATCCCCCCATGGCCGAACCTACGTAAGCGTACCATCCCGGCAAAAAGGTGATATTGCCTAAAGCGCCCGCGCGGATATTTTGTTTTTGGCCGAGGAAAATGAAAAGGATGTATGCGCCGGGATTAGCGGGGATGGAAAGGGCCGGCTTCAAGTCCGCAAACCGCACTTCAAAAATTTCTTCCGCCGGTCCTTCCAGAATGTATTTCATCAGGGGTTCCCCTGCACCGCCAGGGCCGCCCCTTTCCGGATCTGGCCCGCCTCAGAAAAAGCAGCCGGAAAAACATCACCCTGCTCCATAAACAACCACCACCTCCTTTAGCTGATCCTTATCCTGAACTGCCGCTTAAAGACGCAACAGAAAAGCTGTCCTGACCCGGAAGACGTTAATGATACTTTGATCATATCTCCTGTAATCCCCGGGGTGCTCCGCCAGACGCACACCCATCTACGCCTGGACAGCCAGAGTTTTTCCTGCCGTTTCTTTTCCTTCGAGAATATCCCCATTCGCCGGTCCGTTTAACGGCGCCACGGGCGTTATCTGCAACCCCCAGCTGTTTTTCGCCACCACCGCTTCAACGCCGTAAACAGTCCGGATGTTTTCAGGGGAAAGCACTGCTTCCGGTGTACCGGCGGCAAAAATACGCCCTTCGTGCAAGAGGATCAGGTAATCACTGTAGCGGGCAGCCAGGTTTAAGTCGTGCAAAACGACAACCACCAGCCGCTGTTGACTTCTGGCCAATTCCCGCATGAGCGCCAGAACTTCCAGCTGGTAGCGCACATCCAGCGTGGCCGTCGGTTCATCCAGCAGAAAAACAACCGGTTCCTGGGCCAGGGCCCGGGCGATGAAAACCTTCTGCCGCTGGCCGCTGGAAAGTTCGCCGAGCTGTCGGTCTCCCAGGTCAGTCAGCCCCAGGTAGTCCAGAGCCCGGGAAGCCACCGCCAGGTCCCGCTCCCCCACCCCCCAGGTAAGGTGGGGCCGGCGTCCCTGGAGAATCGTCTCCAGCACGGTACAGGGAAACGCCTGCCCCGTGCCCGGCGGAGGCACGTACCCCAAACAGCGCCCCACTTCCCGGCCACGCAAGTCAGCCAGATTCTTCCCGTCAAGAATAATCGTCCCCATGCGTGGCTTCAATACCCTGGCCAGGCAGCGCAAAAGGGTGCTCTTCCCAGAACCGTTGGGACCAACAATTCCCAGCACCTCCCCGGGCTGCACCTTAAAGGTCACGTTTTCCAATACCGGCACGCTGCCGTAAGAAAAACAAACCCCTTTTATCTGAAAGAGCATTTTATCCTTCCCCCTCTCATTTCGCCAGGCGGACAAGAACTTCCTGCCGTTATCCCCACCACTGCCGCTTTTTCTTAATGAGCAGGTAAATGAAAAAGGGCGAACCCATGAGGGCGGTGATGATTCCCACCGGCAGTTCGGTAGGCGCAATGATGGTCCGGGCCAGGGTATCGGAAAGCAGTAACAGCACCGCTCCCATCAGGCAGGAAGAAGGGATGAGAAAGCGGTTGTCGCTGCCGATGAGCATCCGGCAGATATGGGGCGAAACCAGGCCGATAAAGCCAATGATCCCGGTAAAGGCCACCGCCGCCGAGGCCACCAGGGTAGAAAGCCCCAGGGTGAAAAGGCGCACCCGGCTCACATTTACCCCCAGGTTTGCCGCCACTTCTTCGCCGGCCCCCATCACGTTTAAGTCCCAGGCGAAATAAAGCAGCCCGCCAATAGAGCCAAAGACTATGGGTGCCACCAACCCCACGGTTTGCCAGTTTGCCCCCCAAAAACCCCCCATTAACCACACTACCAGCTCTCTTAGCGCTTCGTGGTTGGAAATGTACTTTAAAAGGGAGACACCGGCCTGGAAGAGGTAGCCGATCGCCACCCCTCCCAGCACCAGGACCTCCGGCGCCAATCCTTTAAAAGTAGCCAAAAGATAAGCCAGAACCATGGTTAAAGCACCAAAAATAAAGGCATTGGTAACAATCAACCATTTGGAAAGAACCAGATAGCTACCCCCCAGAAGCCCCGTGCCCAGAACAATAGCCAGGGCCGCTCCAAGGGCCGCCCCGCTGGAAAGACCTAAAGTATAGGGGGAAACCAGCGGGTTCCTCAACACCCCCTGCATTACCGCCCCGGCTCCGGCCAGGCTCATCCCCGTAAGCACGGCCAGAAAAACACGGGGCAAGCGAAGCTGCCAGACCACCGTTTCCGCCAGTTCATTGGCCGGAAAAACTTTTAATCCCCAGCGCGCAAGAATGGCCCCGATCACGTCTCTGCCGCTAATCCCGGCAGCGCCTACTGCGGTGGAATAAAGAATCCCCAGCAAAAGCACCCCGAGCAAAACGATCAGTAAAAGCACCTTGCGACCGGTGTACCGGGAGTAAGCCGCCTTAACGGCCGGTAAATTTTTTTCCGCCAGGCCGTTTATTCCTGCCGGCAGATCCACGCCAGCCCCGCTCCTCTTCGCTTAATTCCTAATGCTGCAGCGTAAATTCATTCGATGATCTTTGAACAAGCAAAATTATTTTTCCGGGTAAACCCAGTTCCCTTTATACTCTGACTTGTAGAACTTTTCCATGATCTCCCGGTGAACGGCCGCCGGGTCGAGATCGGCAAAAAGCTGGGGATATAACCATTTGGCGTAGTAGCACAGAAGGACCACATCCCGGGGCGAACCGCTCAATTCGGTGGAGATAAGGTACACCCGCCCTGTCTTTACGGCGTCCAGCCCTTCCCAGCCCGGCCTTTTCATGATGGTCTTGCGCATCTCTTCTAATCTGCCGGGATCGGTGACTCCGTAACCCATCGGAATGTCCGTGTACAGAACTTCTTTAATCACTACCTGGGGGTTCTGCGCGAGCACCCATTCGGCGCTTACTTTGGGATAGCGGCCGGGTTCACTGGCCGCAATGTTTGCCCCGCCGGCCAGGGCGATCCGCTCATCACCGCCGCTGCCTTTGGCGTAAGTCACATAATCGCCCGTCCGCCCTTCCAGGTAAACTTTTACCCGTTCCTCCGGCTTGACTTTCTGCAAGCTCTCCTCAATCAGCCGGGAATATTTTTCGACAAAAGCCACATATTTTTCCGCTTCCGCTTCCCGGCCTACGATCTTGCCGAGGGTGCGCAGATCAGAGGCAAAACTCTTGGGCTTGTAAAGGTCAAGGTAAACCAGGGGGATACCGGCCGCATCGATCTGTTCAGCCAGTTCCTTCTTGAGAGCCGGACCCCCTGAAGGGCCGTAAGCAAAGACGAGATCGGGACGCTGGGCAACGATCTTTTCTACGTTCGGAGTGAAAGTCGGCCCCACAGTCTGCTTCTCTTTTGCCTGCGGAGGAAGCCGCTGGCCGTCGGAAAGAGCGATAATTTTATCGTTTGCGCCCAGGACATAAAGCATCTCGGTGACGTTGGGATTAAGGCTGATTATCTTCCCAGGCGGCGCAGGAACCTCCACCTGCCGGCCGTAAGAATCGGTGATGGTTATTTTTTTGGCCTTTTCCGCAGCGCCCGGGGATTGGCTTTCCCGGCAGCCGCCGCCTAGCAAAGAAATTAACAGAAAAGCGGTCAAAATGGCGGCGCTTTTTAAAAATCTCTGCACTGCTCCTCCTCCTTTAATTTTTAGGCTTCGGGATAAGCCCATTTGCCCTTAAAGGGCACCTTCAGCCACTGTTCAAAGTACTCTTTAAGAATCTGCTCCGGATTAATGTCTTGAAATTTTTCGGGGTGAAGCCACCTGGCCAGGTAAATAGCCTCCACAAACCTTCCTAAGCCCGGGATGTTTAAAAAGTAAACCCTGTTTTTTTCTATTGCTCTGGTTTTGCTTAGCACGGGATTTTTCTTTACCTCTTTCTCCAATTCCTTGACCCTATTTAGATCTTGTGTGTTGTACCCCAGGCCATCACTGGTATAAACCATCACCAGAGCTTCCGGATTTTTGCTGAGTACCCACTCCCCGCTTACTTCCGGGGTTTCTGGCGAAGCAGGAAGCTCTCCAGCCAGGTTGGTCCCTCTAGCCAAATTTATTGCCTGGTCGTAGGATGAACCCGGGGCAAAAGTTTTCCAGGTTCCTTTGGTAAAGTAAGTTGTCCACAGGCACAGCACCCTGGGCTTATTTTTTGTCCCGGCCAGACGCTCCTGAACAGTTGTCAGGGGCTGGTTTTTCCACTGCAAAAACTGCTGCGCCCTTGCTTCTTTACCAAAAATTTTGGCCACCCGGAGAAAATCTTCGTCATATTTATCCAGGTAGTAGAAATCTATACCAATTACCTTAATCCCCAGCGCCTCGATCTTATCCCTTACCTCTTTTGAGGGGTATTTACCGTAGGTGAGTACGGCCTCCGGTTTGAGCTCCGCAATTTTCTCCACATTCGGCTCGGTCCATTTGCCTACCAGAGGCTTGCTTTTCAAACCTAAAAACGGCACATTTTGCACGTTATCGCTTACGCCCACCATTGCTTCCTCCGGCACTTCCAAAAGGCGCATGGCTTCAGCAATGGTAGGGTTCAAGACCACTACCCGCTGCAGCGGCCGGGATAGACTAACGGTTTTTCCTGCGGCATCGGTAATTACAATTCCGGCGGTTTGTGGCTTTTCTTTTTGCTGTCCACAGCCGGCCAGGAAAACAATAAGTATGACGGTAACAATGACAAAACCTGCAAAAAGACTCTTTTTCAACTGCATCCCAAGCCCTCCCTCAAAGCCTGATATTTGCCGCCGCACGCCGGCAAGCCGGTAAAATACGGCGGGACAAATGTTCCCATGGGTAACTTCTTTTCTTTCTCCATCCTTATCTCAAAGATTCGGTAGATTCAGGATAGGCCCACCTGCCTTTAAAGGGCACATGGAGCCATTTATCGAAGTATTCTTTTAGTACCCGGTCGGGATTCACATCTTTAAAGCGCTCGGGGTAAAGCCATTTGGCCAGGTAAAGGGCTCCAATATATGTCTTGTCGCTTCCAAAGAGCTTGGTGTGGATTAGGCAAACTCGCCCTTCTTTGACTGCCTCTGTAGCACGCAACACTCCGTTTTGGAAAGCCTCCTCTCTTATAGCTTTGGCTTGATTGAAATCGGCTACAGTGTAACCCAAACCTTTTCCCTCGGAAACGCCTACCGCAACAAAGGCCGGATTCTCCTTTAAAATCCACTCAGCGTTTACCTGGGGGTAGCTTTCCAGCGAACCAGCTATATTGTTGCCGCCGGCCATCTTTATACACTGGTCAACTGCGCTCCCTTGACCAAATGTTTTCCAGGTCTCTTTAGAAAGGTTGCTTTCCCAAATAGCAAATACACGAACTTTTTTTTCATTTGGCAGATCTTGCAGGTTTTTGGAGAGCATAGCTACTTTTTCTGCCTTCCACTTGATGAAGTCTTCCGCCTGTCGAACCTTGACGAACATCCGAGCTAAAGCGAGCAGATCCTTATCGTAGGTTTCGGGTTTAAAGAAATCAAGCCGAACCACTTTGACCCCGGCAGGTTCCAATTTCTGCTCTAATTCTCCGCCAGGCCACTTGCTGTAGGTCAATACGACCTGCGGCTTTAGTTCTACTATTTTTTCAACGCTTGGGTTGTCCCACTTCCCCACCACTGGTTTATCCTGAAGGCCAAGGTAAGGATTTTGCTGTACAGTATCACTAATGCCGATTATTGCATCCCGAACCCCTATGATAGATAAAGCTTCCGCTACATCGCCATTTAACACAACCACCTTTTCCAGCGGCTGGGGAACGCTAACGCTTCTCCCCAGAGAATCTGTAATGGTGATTTCTGCCGGAGAAACCTCCTTTTTTGTTTGCCCGCACCCTGCCGTGAAGGCTACGCAGAAGATGATTAAAAACGCTAATAAGCTGAACAAGAAACTATTCTTCAAGCTGCCTGCTGCCCGGAAACCTCTCATTTTAAGCATATTTTACCTCCTTATCCTATGCGTTGTGCCTTCTATGCCAAAAAGATTCGCCTATAAATTCCTTCCCACCAAGGGAGGCCTGTGAAATCTATCTCTCACCAAAATAGAGCCAAGACGAGGATGAAGGCAATCACTATCCCATTTCGAATCGTCACTGAAATACCCATAAGCTCCAAGCCTGTCCTTAGTCCAAATATCCCTACATAATAAGGCATGAGATATCGAAACATCATGGCGATGCCGGAAAGCACATCGCCAGCAAGGAGGGAGAGAACAACTCCCTTTGCGCTGATCTCACCTGATGATAAAAGTCCACTTGCCACGGCATAGGCTGCATTAGAATGTCCTAACTGTGCAGCAACTATCCCCAAACCTTGATACCTTGCAAGCATTGAGTTTGCAGCAGCTGGCGAAGCAAAGGCTGTAATAAAGCTTATCCCACACTCATGCCTTAAATGGGAAAAATTTGTGATGGGTTTGGCGAGAAATGAAAGCTTTTCCACCAACTTTAAGGAGATAAGGAATTCGCCAAGTATAACACCCAAAATAATGACGGGGAGCGTACGTAAAAGGAGTTTCCCGGAAGTTAAAAATGCGCTTGATAAAACCTCAGTCACCTTCGTCACCTTTTTCAGCGCAAGCCTTTAAGGGCTTCCCTTATCTTAACCATCTTCTTCTCCCAGTCCTCAACATCCTCATCTTAAGTTCTTAAATCTCAGCTGGCCCTTTTTCTCTGACTTCACTGCCACGAGTTTATTTCTCTCACCTTACCATTTACTTTAATGGCGGATATATGAGAACGCCATGTTTAGTGGGATCAAATTGCGAACCGAAATATTCCCGGAGAAGTTCGTGGAGAACTGCTGTAGGATCGATGTCCTTGAACAAATCCGGCTGGAATATCTTTGCTGCGTATAGAAGCCCCACTTCCTCACATTTAATCCCGGGTTTCCAAAAAAAATCAAATCTTATCCCCCCAGCTTGGCCTTGATCTTCTGCATCTTCGCCCCCCAGTCGGCCACCTCCTCGGCGGTGAGGATGTCGATGGCGCCGCCCTGGAACTCGCCCTTTACCTCCCCCATCTTTTCTTCCAGCCAGCCTTCGATCTCCAGGTAGTGTTCTTTCAGGCCTTCCAGCACTTCGGGGTCGGCGTTCCACAGGCCGCGCTGGTGGGCTTCCA
>JBFLZY010000078.1:0-12405 GCA_040755975.1 Bacillota bacterium
CGCCGAAGCCGGCTAAAGGACCGGTGGTCGGGTTCGGCCTGCCGATGAGGATGTAGTCACGCTGGGCGGAAGGCGCCTTGGAGGCGCCCGGCGCCGCGGGGGTGCCGCTCTTTTGGCCGCAGCCGGCCAGCAGCAGGGCAGAGGCGAGGACGAAGATCAGGAGTGCTGCCCCGGTAATGATGAACCTGGGGGTTTTCATTGGTTGACCCTCCTTTGCATTTTTTTACTTCCCCTTCAAATAACCCATGCTTTTCAACTGCGCAATAAACCTGCGGTCCCTTTCCAGCCGCAAAGCATTGACATCAACGTCCCTGTAGTCGTAGAAGCCCTGCCCGCTCTTGACGCCCAGCCTGCCTTCGGCCACCATGTTCCTGATCGTTTCCGGGGCGCGCCACTTCTCGTCGTGAAGGGCGTCGGCCATAAAATCGTACGCGTAGACAAAGGTATCCACCCCGCCCAGGTCGACTATCTTTAACGGGCCAAAGTGGGCAAGGCGAAAACCGAAGCTTAAGCTTACCGCGGCGTCGATATCCTCGGCCGTGGCCACCCCCTCGGCCAGCATGCGAAAAGCCTCGGTAACCAGGGCGGCCTGCAGCCTCACCCCTAAAAAGCCGGGGCTTTCTTTGCAGGTAACGGGTTTTTTGCCGATGCTTTCCGCAAAACGGTAAAGCTCTTCGACCGTTTCCCTGGAGGTTGCCCGGCCCGGAACCACTTCCACCAGGGGGATGAGGTGCGCCGGGTTGTAAAAGTGCAGCGAGCAGGCCCGGGCGGGGTTTTTCAACACCGCGGCGATCTGGGTCATGGGAAAGGTCGAAGAGTTGGAGGCCAGGATGGCGTCGGAGGCGACGCATTCCTCCACCTCGGCGAAAACGGAGTGCTTTACGGGGAGCTTTTCGGTAACCGCCTCGATCACGAGGTGGGCGCCGGCCACCGCCTCCTGCAGGTCGGGAAAGCAGGCAATCCTGCCCAGAGCAGCTTTCTTTTCGGCGTCAGAGATTACTCCCTCGCTTACCAGCAGCCCGGCGGCGGCGCTTATTTCCTCCTTCGTCTTCTCTAAAAGGACGGCATTTTTCCGGGTGATGCTCACCTCGTAGCCGGCAAGGGCACAGGCCAGGCCGATGTTCCCGCCCATGATCCCGGCTCCGATAACGGCCACTTTTTTAATCATTGGCAACCCACCTTCTCACTATGTAGTTCTTTATTAGTAGTTCACTTTGGTGAGCCCTTTTAGGCCCAGGATCTGCCTTACCTCGTCGGGGGTGGCGGGTTCTCTCCCGAGCTCTTTCGCGATGCGGACGATCTTGGCCACCTGCTCGGCGTTGCTTTTGGCGAGCACCCCTTTTTCCAGGTAGAGGTTGTCTTCCAGGCCCACGCGGACGTTGCCACCCATCAAAAGGGCGGCGGTGCAGATGTTGATCTGGTGGCGGCCGGCCGCGCAGACCGACCAGGTAAAGTCGCCGATTGCTTTTTGGGCGGTGTTAAAGAAGAACAGGAGGTTTTCTACGGTGGCCGGGGCGCCTCCCAGGATGCCGAGGACGAACTGGAGGTAGACGGGTCTTTTTATGTGCCCCTTTTCGAGCATGAAGGACAGGTTGTTGATCATGCCCAGGTCGTAGATCTCCAGCTCGGGTTTGGTTTCGTTTTCAGCAAAGATTGCGCAGAATTCGCGCATGGTTTTGAAAGTGTTGGGGAAGATCAGGTCTTCGGTTGCGGTCAGGTATTCTTTTTCCCAGGGGTATTGAAAGTCCCGGTATCTGTCTAAAACCTGGAAGAGGGCGAAGTTCATGGAGCCGAAGTTAAAGGAGGCCAGTTCGGGCTTGAGAGCGGGGACGACGGCCACGCGCTTGTCGGTGGGCATCCCCAGGCCGCCGCCGGTGGTCAGGCATAAGACAATGTTGCAGCGGCTTTTTACTTCCGCGGCCACTTCCCGGAAGAGCTCCAGGTCCGGGGAGGGCCTGCCGTTTTCCGGATTGCGCACGTGGATGTGGGCCACGGCCGCTCCTTCTTCGTAGGCCCGCACCGCTTCGTCGGCAATCTGCCTCGGGGTGACGGGCAGGTACGGGCTCATCGAAGGGGTGTGGATGGCCCCGGTGATGGCGGCGGTGACGATAACTTTGTTGGTCATGGGAGTTCCTCCTGACTAATGCCTTTTCTTTTTAAAACAAGAAAATAGCTCAACTAAAAGTTATTTTTATTGGTTATGTCTTGCAGACATGGCGGGTGACCTGGCTAACGGATAAAAAGGAGTTAACCGGCGGTGCTGCCCCCGTCAACGTAAAGAATATGCCCTGTTACCATCTCGGAGGCATCTGAGGCAAGGAACACCGCGGCCCCGACAAAATCCTCCGGCTCGGCGGCCCTCCCCCAGGGGATCCTGGACATAAAAATGTTGTACAATTCTTTGTTGTTTAAAACTTCTTCGGTTAAGGGCGTCCAGAATATGCACGGGGCAATCGAGTTGACATTTATCCGGTACCTTGCCCATTCCGTGGCCAGTTGCCTGGTCAGCAGATGAACCGCTCCCTTGCTGGTACCGTAAGCGGAATATCCCCCCGGATGGCCCAAAAGCCCGCGGATGGAGGAGACAGTGATGATCTTTCCGCCCCCCTGCCTGATCATTACCCTGCCTACGGCCTGGCAGCACAGAAAAGTGCCCTTCACGTTGACATCCATAACCTTTTGCCACTCGTCGATCGGCATCTCTTCGGCGGGGTAGCGGAGTGCAATCCCTGCGGCGGTCACGAGGATATCAATCTTGCCGAATTCTTCCAGCGTTTTCTTTACCATCCCGTCAACGCTCGCCGGGTCGGTCACGTCGCAAGAAATCGCCACGGCCTTCCTTCCCAGCTTCCTGACTTCCGCGGCGGTCTCTTCCAAACTCGAAAGGGTGCGCGCGGTCACCACCACGTCGGCACCGTAAGCCGCCAGCCCTACGGCAACGGCCCGGCCAAATCCACCGGCCCCGCCGGTAATAACGGCGACTTTTCCCGTCAGGTCGAACAGCTTCTTGATTTCTTCAATTCCTTTTTTAACCCTCACTTTGCTCACCTCTAATCAGGATAGCTGATCACAACCAGCATACTTGCCGGTTTGTTGGTCTTGTTAATGATCTCCCTGCCTTCGTTGGGGCCTATATAAATAGAATCCCAGGGCCCGAGGGTGATCTCTTCGTCCGGCGTTTTAACGGTAACCTCTCCTTCCAGGACGAAATAGATTTTTTCCAGCGGCGATTTGTCGTATTCCGCCCCTCCTCCGGGCAGAAAATGGGAAAGGCCCATCCAAAACCTTTTGGCGCCCGTTTCTTCCCTTCCGTGCAGCCGCAGAGCAACCATTCCGAAGTGCCCGGGGGCGTCGTACGGTTTTACGTCTTTTAATCGTACTTTCTTCAAACCGACTCCCTGCCTTTCTTCTTTCCAGCGGCCGGGGCGGATTTGCCCGCCCGTCAGGGGGCAAATCCGCCCGCCCTTTTGCATCCCGATTACTCATCAACTATTGCTACCAGCCTGGCGACCGATCCGTCACCCTTGACCCGGCGGATGGGGAACCCGCAGATGCTAAACTGCTTGCCGACGACCTTGTCGATGTCCTGTTTCCCGCTTGTATTCTTCAACCAACCAGGACAGGATGGGCCCGGTTCCGGTACTACGTAGTCCCGTATTTATAAACCCTTGGAGGAACGTTATTAATTTCGTCCTCGTCAATGAAGGCAACCAGCCTTACAATTGACCCGTCACCCATATACCACCGAAGAGGGAATCCAGCTATTGTAACCCGCTTACCAACAACCATTTCAATGTCTCCGCCAACGTTTTCCCATCCCACGATGCCGTTGCCAAGCAGCAGGTTGTGGCAAGGTTCCCATTCGGGAAAATCATCCTTAACATCTCTTCCAGTCAATTCCTTATACTCTCTCATAATGTCAGGGCGAAGGGGTCCAGGCCCATGAGGACCGATGGCCGTATGAAGAGGGTGGTCCAATGCCTGCTGGTCAACGCCTACAGCTTTAACTCCCTTTTCAACCAACCATTCACCGGCTTCTCTGCCAAGTCCCGGTGAATAGCAGAAATACATCTGGCTGTCCCCCCAGTAACGATGCCAGCCAGTATGAATGATCACGATGTCCCCTTTTTGGATTTTAGGAGTAGCGTTTTCCAGGTCTTTTGCGGTGATCAGTTCCCATTTTTTCTTGGGAATATCGACAACCACGCCGGTCCCATAATACTTCTCTAAAGGGATTTCGTGCGTGTACTCTGTTCCTTCTATAACGTGGGCGGGAGAATCAGCATGTGTGGTGCAGTGCATGACTGTAGTAATTTTTTGAGATAACACGCCTGATTTCGCCATATAGTGCATCCGCTCAATCTTTACATCTTCAAAATATGGCCACAGAGGACACTTATCACCAAAAGGATGACTTAAATCAACCAATTTAATTTTTCCCATCAGAATCAACCTCCCTTTTGAATTTATTTTTTAAATTGGATTACTTGCGCGCCTCCCGGCAGGCCCCCCTTCTTATTCACATAATGAATTAAATGTTCACAATGTAATGATAAGATAAAATATGGCTCGTGTCAATATCTATTTCGTCCCGGGAGGACCGGTGAGAGATTCGAAATTGACGGGGGAAAATCCTTATGCACCGTTCATTAACGGAAATTCTTTTTACGCGCTCAGGTAATCCTTGAGGGTTTTACCCTTTTCCGGAGGCCCGGCTTTGTCTGAAGCCCGCCGGGCCATTGCAACCACAGTGCCTGCGCCAACAGATGCGGCCAGCTGGATCGTTTCGGCCAACTCCTCTTCCGTAATTCCCGCCCTCCTGGCAACTGCCAGGTGGTGCTCCAGTCAGGGCTCGCAGTGCAGGGCGACAACAACGGCAATGTGCAGCAACTCCTTGGTCTTCCAATCGAGGGCTCCTTCAGCGTGGGCCGATTTGAAAAAATCGTTATACCTTTCTCTCGTTGCCTCGGCTAAGGACACAATTTCACCCCCCTTTACGGCTTGACAACCACTTTGAGGGCACCGTCAACGCGGCGGACGAAAGTATCAATCGCCTCCCGGATTTTTTCCAGCGGAAATTCATGGGTAACCATGGACCCGGCGTCGATCTTTCCTGCGGACATCAGGGAAATAACCTTTTCCGACACGTTCGGGTTGGCCCGGGAGCCCAGGATGCTGATCTGGTTTAAGACGACAGTCCGTAAGGGAACGGGAATGCTGTTTGAACCGTAAATCCCGAGGAGGGCAATCCTCCCGCCCTTCCGGGCAACCTGCACGGCCTGGCCGACGGCTGCCTCCGACCCGGCACATTCAAACACTTCGTCGGCGCCCGACCCGCCGGTAATTTCCATAACCCGCCGGACGGGATCTTCTTTTTCGTAATCCACCACCGCGTCGGCGCCCATTTTCGCAGCTACCTGCAAACGCCGGCCCCTGCCCACCATCACCGTGCGCGAGCCCATGCTTTTGGCAATCATCATGGTAAATATCCCTACAGGTCCCGGTCCGATGATTACCGACGTGCCCCCGGGGGTAACGCCGGCCAGCTCAATCCCGTGATAGGCGGTGCCCGCCGTATCCACCAGGGCGCCCTCATTGTAAGAAAGGTTGTCGGGAAGTTTGGCAATGGCGTTTACCGAATAGGCATTATATTCGGCGTAGGCCCCCTGGTAAGTAAACCCGTAGTGCCGGTGGCCGGTCTCGTTTTTTCCGTAGTTAACGCACAGGTTGTAGAACCCGGCCTTGCACGCCCGGCAATGGCCGCATCCCTTGTGGGCTTCGCCGGCCACTCTGTCGCCTACTTCAAAACCGGTAACTTCTTCCCCCAGCTGGACGATCTCACCCGCCCACTCGTGCCCGGCTATAAACGGGTAGCCCGGCGGCCACATCCCTTTATAGCCGCCGTCAAAAATTTTCGGGTCACTGCCGCAGATTGCGCAGGCCTTGATGCGCACAAGCACTTCACCCCGCCGGGGCTTCGGCACCGGTACTTCTTGAAGACCGTAATCGTTCGGGCCGGTAATCACTACAGCCTTCATCATCTCAGGAATCATTGCCCTGACCTCCTTTTTTGCCTGGATATATCTTTCAATTATTTTCATATATTTAACTTATCAATCCTTCCGGCTGCCAAGAATTTCCCGTAAAAAAGCCGCCGCCTGACGTACGGCGGTGTCTGGATCCGGCCTGGGTATTATTTCCACGGCGACAACTCCCGCGTATCCGGTATCCCTTAAGGCTTGAAGTATCTTCAAAAAATCCAGGTGCCCGAAACCCGGCGCCCAGCGGTTGCTGTCGGCCGCGTGAAAATAACCGATATAGCGCCCGGCATCCTTTATTGCGGTGATTATGTTTCTTTCCTCGATGTTCATGTGAAAGGTATCGGGCAGCACAAAAAGGTTACTTACCCCGGCGGCCTGAATAACCCGGATGCACTCGCCGACCGTATTCAACAAATTTGTTTCGTACCTGTTTATGGGCTCCAGCACCAATTCTACTCCCCGGTCTTTGGCGTACCCGGCGCACCTTTGCAGGCTTTCGACAAGCCACTCAAGGGCCTTCTTTTCCGAAACCCCGCCTCCGTATTTGCCCCTGATCAGGCCGATGATGACCTTCGCCCCCAGCCGGGCAGCGAGATCAACCTGGCTCTTCACCCTTTCCAGGGCCCGGGCGCGTATCGAGGCATCTTCGTGGGTAAAACTGATCCCTTCCTCAAGGTAGGCCTGTCCTGTGCCGATTGCTGTCACCGAAGCATTATACCTGTCCAGCAGCGCCTCCAGATTACCCTGATCAATCAACGCCGGGTCCCTGATGGACAGCTCCACGGCGTCGAATCCGGCCTGCATAACTTTCGATATGTTCTCCTCAAGATTGCTCTGGAGCGCCATGGCGGCGAATCTGGTCGGTGTAGCTGAAATAGACATGGCCAGTCTCAACGGACAATCACCTCACAGACCTTTTTTTGCCCGGTACATCTGCACTGCTTTCTTTGCTATCCCGGCTGCGTTTAACCCGTACTTTTCCTTTAATTCTGCATCCGCCCCGGATTCTCCAAATCTGTCTTCCATGCCAACCATGGCCATATATGTCGGGCGGTAGCGGGAAAGCACCTCGGCGACCGCGCTCCCCAGACCGCCGATTACGCTGTGATCCTCCACCGTCACAACCACGCCTGCGGTAGTTGCCGCCCGGACCACCGCTTCTCTGTCCAGCGGCTTGAGAGTAGGAACGTGCAGCAAATATGGCTCAATACCCTGTTCCTGAAGGATTCCGGCCGCCTCCAGGGCATCCAGGGTCAGAATGCCTGTGCTGATCATGGCCACGTCCTCTCCTTCTCTGAGGACGACACCCCTGCCGATTTCGAACCGGTAGTCGCCGGCGAACAGGGTTGGCGTGTCGGGCCTCGCGGTGCGGAAATACACCGGTCCGTCATATTCGATGGCCTCGGCAAGTGCCTGTTGGGTTTCTATTCCATCCACCGGGCTGATTATAATCATATTGGGAATGGCCCGCATTATGGCAATGTCTTCGTAGGCCTGGTGGGTCGCCCCGCCCTTGCCGCAAAAGCTGCCGCCGTAGGCCCCCACGATTTTTACGTTCATTTTCGGATAAGCTACGGAAATGCTTACCTGATCGCAGGCCCTCCGGCTGGCGAAGGCCGCGAAGGTGCTCACGACGGGAACGAAACCCATGGAGGCCAGGCCGGCAGCGTAACCCACCATGTTTTGCTCGGCAATACCCATCTCGAAAAACCTTCCCGGAAACTTTTTGGCAAAAATATCTACCCGGGTGGAAGTCGCCAGGTCCGCGTCCAGCACAACAATCCGCTCGTCTCTGGCGCCTAACTCCGCGAGCATCTTGCCAAAGGCCTCCCGTGTCGACATTAACATATCGTACCGGATCTTATACACCCGTCTCGCCTCCCAGTTCCCGCAGGGCCATTGCCAGTTCGGCGTCCGAAGGAGCCTTGGAATGCCACGCCGCAGTCCCTTCCATAAAGGAAACCCCCTTGCCCTTCATGGTGCGGGCAATCAGCACGGCGGGCTTCCCTTTAATTTCCCGGGCCCGGATCAGCTTCTCGTACAGGTCCCGGATATCATGCCCATCCGCCGAAAGGACCTCCCAGCCAAAAGCCTTCCATTTTTCCTCCAGCGGCTCCAAAGGCATGTTTTCCTCCGTCGGCCCGACCAGCTGGACGTTATTTCGATCGACAATTGCGGTTAAATTGTCCAGCCCGTACTTGGCGGCGGACATGGCCGCCTCCCATACCTGGCCTTCGTTCAGCTCCCCGTCCCCCAGCAAGACGTAAACCCGGACATCCAGATTCTTTAGCCTGGCGCCCAAAGCCATTCCGCACCCGACGGAAAGCCCCTGCCCCAGGGAACCGGTCGACATGTCCACACCCGGAGTTTTGTTTTTATCGGGGTGACCCTGCAGCCTTGAGTTAATGCAGTCAAAAGTAAGCAATTCCGCAGGCGAAATAAACCCGGCCTCGGCAAGCGTGGCGTAATACCCCGCCGAAGCGTGTCCCTTGCTCATTACGAAACGGTCCCGCTCCGGCCAGTCCGGGTTCTGCGGGTCGACGCGCAAAACTTTGAAGTAAAGAACACCGAGGATTTCCGCCGCGGACAGCGACCCCCCCACGTGGCCGGAGGCCGCGTTGTGAATCATTCTGAGGACGTTTTCGCGTACGTTCCGCACCCTTGATCTGATCGCTTCAACTTCTTGGTCTGTCAAGCTCACTGTCGAACATCCCTCCCATGTTCTGCCCGAAATAAGAATGGGGGCCTTTCAGCCCCCATCTGTTACGGCGGCCAGGCAACGGTGTAAAGGTGTTTTCCTCCGTTGAAAGGTCCCTTGACAAGTTCTTCGATTTCCTGCGGCGAGCGCATGGTGACCAGGCTGACGTCAGGAAGCTTGCCCGGCGGGAATTGCTCCATAATGTCGTCATGCAGCTTCACGATGTAGTCCAGCAGGGCTTCCAGCCCCTTCCGGGCCTTTTCCACGCTGGCCAGGGTCGGCTTGCCGACGACTCCTTCAGGGGTCCCGATCACTTCCATGGGACCCAGTCCCGCGTGAGCATACCAGGGGATTGGTCTCTGGTACAGGTTGCCCGATTTGTCCAGGTGACCCGGAGGCAGAAAGGCCCGCGGCTCCGTGTCCACGGCATCCTCCATCCGGATCATTTCCGGAAACAGGGCCAGGGAAAAGGAGGTTTCGCACTCGTCTCCGTGGATAAACGGCGTTTCGAACGGGCCGTCGTGCTCTTTGTCCTTGAGGAATTCGGGAATGGCGTAATACCAGTTGAGGTTGACAAAGATGCCCGGCACCTGGTACTTCTTCGCAAACTGGTGAATAGCCGTTGGAATTACGTACTCCTGACCGTGACCGTTCAGGAGGATCTGCTTTCTGAACCCCGTGTTCCAGAAGCCGGCAATGATTGACCTCACCACTGCGGTAAAGACGTCTTCATCGAGGATCACCGTTCCGGGCATCCCCAGGTGGTGATAGGGGTGGGACCCATACCAAAGGGGTTGGGCCACCGTACACCCGGTCTTGAGGGCAACCGCCTCTGCCATCCTGGTCACCAGGAAGGTGTCCTCCCCGTAGCAGGCGTGCTGGCCGTGAGCTTCCGTGCTCCCGATGGGAATTATGATCAGGTCGTTTTTCTTTAACCTCTCCGCCACCTGCTTCATGGTCATGTTCTGGAAGTAAACCGGTTCGCCGCTGTCCATATAACCCTTGGACGGCGGCAGTTCCCAATTGCCCATTTTTTCACCTCCTTTCCATAATCTGGTTCAAGCAAACCTTTTCAGGAGCTGGTCCATTTCTGCCGGGATAATCCGGAACTGGAACACTTCGGCAAACCTGCTCTTCACTTTTTCGCTGACTTCGGAAACGCTAACTTTCCGGCCCAGCAAACCGGACAAGGACGCCATGGCTACGTTTTTAAGCCCGCAGGGGTTGATCATTTTAAAATACTGCAAGTCGTTGGCTACATTGATCGCAAACCCGTGCATCGTCACCCAGCCGCGGACGGCCACGCCAATCGAGGCGAGCTTCATCCCTTCGACCCACACGCCCGTATACCCGCAGTACCTTGCGGCCGGAAGCCCGTATTCACCGGCAACGCGGATCAGGACTTCTTCAAGCATCTTTATATACCAGTGGATATCGGTCCGGTGTTCTTTTAAGTCAATCACGGGATACCCCACAAGCTGCCCCGGCCCGTGGAACGTCACATCGCCCCCCCGGTTCACGCTAAAGGTTTCCACACCCTTTAGCCTTAGCTCTTGCTCAGGCACAAGCAGGTTTTCCCGCCCCCCTTTCCGCCCGAACGTAAACACCGGGGGGTGCTCGAGAAGGATCAGAAGATCACCGGTCAGACCTGCCCGCCGGGCTGCCACGAGGCGTTCCTGCCACTCGAGCGCTTGCTGGTAAGGCGTTACCCCGGTTTCCAGGACGAGGCAGGTTTTCACGCGCCGCCGGCCCCCCTCTTCATGTGCAGGGCGGAAAATTCCCGGGCGTTATAGGAGCTGCGCACAAACGGCGCGGCCGCAATATACTTAAAGCCCATTTTCTCTCCCAGGGCCGTGTATTCCTGAAAAAGGGCCGGCTCAACAAACTCCACGACTTCGGTATGGGCAGGGGAAGGACGCAAATACTGACCGATGGTGACTATATCGCAGCCGACGCTGCGCAAATCGTACAGCACGTCCTTTATTTCGCCGAACGTCTCTCCCAGCCCCACCATCAAACCAGATTTTGTGTAAACAGAAGGATCTTTCGCTTTAACCCGCTCCAGCACTTCAAGGCTTCTGCTGTAATTTGCCTGCGGCCGCACCCCCGGGTAAAGACGGGGCACGGTTTCCAGGTTGTGGTTGAAAATATCGGGGCGCTGAGCCGTCACCCAATCAACAGACTCAAAATTTCCGCCAAAATCAGGCGTAAGCACTTCCACAACGACTCCCGGCACCCGCTTTCTGATGGCGCTGATGCACGATCCGAAGTGCCCCGCGCCGCCATCGGGCAGGTCGTCCCTGGTCACGGAGGTAACCACGGCATGCCGGAGGCCAAGCCTCTCCACCGCCCTGGCAACCCTTTCCGGTTCTTCCGGGTCCAGCGGTTCGGGATCGCCTTTTTCCACCGCACAGAAGGAGCAATTGCGCGTGCAGTATCTGCCCATAATGAGAAAAGCAGCGGTCTTAAGGGCAAAGCACTCCCCCAGGTTGGGGCAGGCTGCGCTCTGACAGACTGTGTTCAAACCCAATTCGTCAAGCAACCGGCGGGTATCGGCAGCGCTGCCGGCCGCCGGAATTCTTTTTTTTATCCACGCAGGGAAAGTGTTTGGCTGCGCCATGGGCTCCTCCGGCTAGATGATTTCAGCAACTTTTTCTATTTTTTCGGCCGCGGCAGCCAGATCATGCATGGATAACGAAATTTCCCGGGCCGCCGTTTCCTGGTACTTCCCTATAGCCGAAACTTCGCTGACCTTCTCGACGACGAGCGCCACCTCCCGGTTTATTCTCACCAGCATATCTTTGATTTCCTTTACGGAGCTGGCGCTGTTTGCAGACATCTTCCGGATTTCCCCGGCCACAACCGAGAAACCGCGCCCGTGTTCCCCGGCTCTTGCCGCCTCTATGGCGGCGTTCAAACCAAGTAAATTGATATTTACCGACATATCGTTAATAAAATTCAGCACTACATCCGTTCTGTTAACCTGTTCCTGAACCTGGGCCACGGCGGACTGAAGCAGTTCCTGAAGCCTGGCCAGCCTTTCCGCCGAGGCGGCGAGCTCTTCAACCTTGGCCAGGTTTTCCTGCGCAGAAGACGCCACCGTACAGGCCGCGTCCACCAGCGTTTCCTGCGTGGATAGACTGATTCCCAGCCCTACCCCTCCGATCACCTTTCCGGAACCGTCTTTTACCGGAATGGCGGTGGCCTTAAAGGGTACGCCAAAAACCTCCTTGGGAACAACAATGGTAACCACTCTTTCCGTATGCACCGCTTCGTAGATGGCGTCTCCCTTCTGAAGGGGCGCACCGGGCCTTACCTCCGGAGGAAGCTTGATTTCCCGGCCGTTTATTTGAAGCAGATACTTTTCCGTGTCGGTAACAGCCATCATACAGTCTAAAGGAACCAGCGCCTTAAAAAGAGGAGCCACGTCGACAAGCGCCTTCAAAATGCTTTGCTCTTCTTGCGGTTTCATTTGGGTCTTCCCCGAACCAGACACCGGATCGCCCATAAACGGTTACCTCCTACCCCGAAAATAGTCCTTTGCCCGCCGTTCGTTTGCCGTCGCTCCGATGCTGCGGGCCGACCCGGCACTCAGCCTTTCCGGAAGGTTTGGTGCAAGACTGAAGCGCTAGCATGAAGCTGAGTGCCGGGGCTTGGTTCGGAGCG
>JBFLZY010000079.1:0-12214 GCA_040755975.1 Bacillota bacterium
CCAGCTGATTTTGCTTTTCAAGAGTGAACTTGTAATGTTAAATCCCAACTAAATGGTATTGGTTACCAAGAGGGGTTAGTTGGGTTAAGAAAACATGTTTTTTTCACGGGGTTTTTCGACTGTCTCAGGAAGTTGGCAAGTTATATACGCCGCTTATTTAGTAAGAACCAAAATCTTTTTGCATTAATTCTATCTAATCGATGGACAACTACATTAGTTGGGACGCCGACAACCTTTGTTAATCTCAAGTTTGACAGCAAAACCCCTATTTTCGGGCCTTTGGTACCAAAAAACCCAGTAAAATCAAGGGGTGCTTCCAAAAATTTTTTCAAGTGTTGTGCTACGTGAGTAAATATTTATCTTTTACTATATGGCTATAGTATGGTATAATAGTTATGCTATGTATGCCAGAACCAAGACCTTCACCAACAAAGACGGCTCCCAAAGAACCTACCTTTATATAGTTGAGGGTGTCCGGGAAAACGGGAAAATCCGCCAGAAGATTGTCGCCAACCTGGGCCGGATCGAAGACGTGCAAGGAGGCGAACTGGATAAACTGATCAGCAGCCTGATCAGGTTCTCCAAAAGGAAGTGGGTCCAGGCCGAGGCGGCCAAAATCATGTCGCCAAGGAATGGGGCACAGAGCTGATCTTCCGCACCATCTGGGAAAGGCTCGACCTGCACCAAACCCTGGAAATGGCCAAGAAGGAGATCAGTGCTCCTCTCACGGAAGCAGTTTACGCCATGGTTTTAAACCGCATCTCCGATCCCTTGTCCAAGCGCGCCGTCAACGAATGGGTCAGCGAAATCTACCGGCCGTCTTTTGGTGCGCTGGAATTGCACCACTTCTACCGGGCGCTGGACTTTCTCATTGCTCACAAAGAAATCATTGAACTATTTGAGCAGGTAAGGCACCTCTTTAACTTAGAGCTGGACCTGGTCTTCTGGGACACCACCTTCACCTACTTCTAAGGGAACGGGCCGGAAGGTTTAGCGGAATACGGGTACTCCAAAGATCATCGTCCGGACCGGGTCCAGATCATGATCGGGGTGCTAATGACCAAAGAAGGGATCCCGGTGGCCCACCAGGTGTTTCCCGGGAGCACCGCCGACATCGAAACCTTCAAAGCCATTATTACCGATACGCGAAATCGCTTTCAGCTCCGCCGGGTCATCTTTGTCGGCGACCGCGGGATGGTCAGCCCGACCCTGTTAGACGAGCTCGATCATGAGCACATCGAGTACATCGTCGGGGTCAAGATGCGCAAGATGAAAGCGGTGGAAAAGATCCTCAAAACCGGCGGCAGATACCGGGTGGTCAGCGAAAATCTCAAGGTCAAAGAGGTTTGGTCCGAAGACGCCGGCCGCTACATCATCTGTTCCAACCCCGTCGAAGCCGAACGCGACCGCCAGGCCCGGGAAGAAATGATCAAAAAATTAGAAGAAAAGCTCAAAACAGCTCATTGGCAACAGTGGATACCGCCGGTACCTGGTTATCAAAAAGGAGACGGTCGAAATCGACTACCGGGCGTTTGAGGAAGATGCCAGATACGACGGCAAGTACGTCTTGAGGACCAACTCCGGCCTGGATACCGCCGAGGTGGCCTTGGCCTACAAGGACCTCTGGCGGGTGGAAAGGGCCTTTCGGGAGTTGAAGTCCACCCTCGACTTAAGGCCTATCTATCATTTCAAAGACCGCCGGGTGAGGGCGCATGTGATGGTTTGTTTTCTGGCCCTGGTTTTAGAGTCGACCCTCTTGCGCTCCTTAAAACAAATAAACAGCCAGGTGGAGTACATGTACCTGATCCGCGACTTAAAACAGCTCAAAGCAGTTGAGTTAACCTTAGAAGGAACCCGCTACCTCTGCCGGACCGAACTTCCGGGCAACTCCCACGAAGCCTTTCGGGCCTTAGGGATCAGGCCGCCCAGTCAGGTGGTGGTTATTGCCCAGGAATAATTAAGGGTAATTGTTGTGGTACGTCACCTCTTTGTCTCCGCAAAGCCTTGATTTTTGGGATAGTTAATGTGGTTAAGTGTCAAAGTTGCGTTAGAGTCCCAGCTTTTAAGAGTACCTTTTTTAACAACCGCTTGTTTTACAATAAAACTTTTTCCAATTACTCGTATTATAGTACAAATCCGGTCTTCCACCCCACCCTGCCGTCTCCCTCTACATGCCTATCGATTATGTACTCCCGTACAGTTACTTCCACCCCTGAACCAGTTTCTTGGGCGTTAAGGATTTCAAATCCAGCATACTTACTCCACCACGTATGGCCCGCGCCTAAAACTCTGTCTTGCTTTATGCGGTTATGCTGCTCCACTACCTCAATTGCCTATAGAAGCTTATTTGTCAACTGCATAAAAAGGGAAGGGTATGCCTTTCTTTACTCTCGTTTTTTATTCGGGGAAGAAAGGGTAGGGCAATTCGCGCAGCATGATTGCTTCCTTCGGTTGGTTAGACATACTAACTTTTCAGTCGTTTAATTCCGGCATTTCATAGTCAGTTCCTCTTACTCCAAAAATCCTTTTTTCCAAAAAGGGGGCTCCCCCTTTCCTCTCACCGCCACTCCACGATGTAGCCAGCTTTATCGCCAACTATGTGAAACCAGACAGGGCCGCTTAGGAGCAGCGGGTTGCCTGATTCCTCAGTACCTAAGCAGAGCGGCTCGTGAAAGCGGCGGACCCAGATGGCCGGGCTTTGCCGCCCATCGGCAAATACCACCGCTTTTCCTCCATCACCCGCAAAGACCCCGTTGGGGAAGGCCCTGGAGTCCAAGGGCCCACTCCGCGCATCGCAAACAAGACCACCAAGGCACGTACTCGCAACGTGGTGTCTCCGAGTTTCCGCTGGTAGTATCCTTTCTCCCAGCGCCAGTGCCACAACTCAGTACCGTCGTCTTTCCTCGCCGCTACCCTGGTAGCGGGCAAGCCTCCAGGACGCACACCTCGTCTTTGCATCATCTGCCAGCCTTCCGCAGGCAAAACCTGTTGCCGGAATCGGCCCATTTCTGCAGTCGCTTGGCGCACGCTGATATACTTCTTCCCTGGGTTGTACACCATGATAGGCGGATTGTGCGACTCCAGATATTCCTGCGCATCCGAACGCAAGATCCCACAGACCACACAGCCGTACGGTATGGCCAGATCCATGCCGCCCAGTGACAACGGCGCTATGGGCCCGACCTCCCTTTGGGGAGCATGCGTGAACACCGCCAGGAATTGTAGGGCTCCGAAAAGATCAGTCCACTCAAAAACGATCTCAGCCTCAGCCAAACCCTTGGCCCGACTTTCAGGGTGGTCAGCGGACTGCGAGATCATGACACAGACAGGGTGCGGAAGGTCTGAGGCGTGAAGGTGGAGAGCATACAACACTATCGATAAGCGAGAAGGGATAGAAGAATCCCAACCAAGAACCATTTCCGGAAGCTCCGGCGCTTCTGCATCATCATCACCCTCGTGACCATATTATACCAGATTTTTTCTAATTCATCGATAATTTTTTAAACCATCAAGCATTCGCCGAATGTCATCGCTAGTGGGCATTTTATCGGGCCATCTTTTGGTGCTACCTCTTCGTGCATTTACCTTTCATCCGGCATTAAATCCTGCAACCCGCAAGGACAAGACAGATCAGTATCAAGCTAAATACGGCCAGCTTCCTCATTATTCATTGACCCCCCAAGCCGGGGGTACCACCCGGCAATCTCCCGTTGACCGTGTTATTAACCTAATTAGATTCTGCTGAAAAAAGCAATTTCCTGAGGCTCGTCTATAGGTCTGTAGCTCGTTCCTTGATAACTTGATCATGGTTTGACGCTGCCGCCTGGCTTAGATCAGCTTGGCGACCCGGTTCAGGTTGTATCCCCAGATGGCTCCGCCCACCCAGCGCCGGCAGCCGTCCAATCCCCGGTAAAGCGTTCGGTCGAGTCCGTAGCGCCTCTTCAGCTCACTGATTGTCCCCTCTTGACCGGCCCGCCAGCGCTGTAGCCGCCTGAACCAGGATTGGCGCTCATGCCCGGTGCGCCGGCGGCTGCGTTTGCCTTTAAAGGGCAGGCTGACTTTTTGCACACTTTAAAGCGCGTTCGTTCTCCGGAGCCCAGAATCCCCGGTCGGTAGCGGCACCTTGGGGCACCTGACCGGTGCGGCGGATATGCTCCGCCACCCCGGGAACGAGTAACTCCTGGTCCGGAGGGTTGCCTATCATAACGCTGTACTCGGTGATCAGCCGCTCCGACTTTCCGTCAACCGTACTTTGTAACCGAACTGGGTTTCCCGGTTTGCCTTGCCGCGTTTGATGGGCCGGGCCTCCGGGTCAAAAATGCTCACCACGCGCTCCGGCAGGATTAGCTGACCGGCGTTCACCCGACGCGCCTGTTTGATTACCTGTTCTCCCCGGACAAGGGCTTTTTCCAGTTGCGCCGCAAGACGCTGCTGCCTTACCTGTACCGTGTTGGCCAGGTTTTGGGCTTCCCGGTGAAGATACTGCACTACCCCCCGGGCAACCTTAAGGGTCTTTTTAAGCGATGTCGGCCATTTCGCCGGTAATCCGGCGCACTTCCTCTACCGCGTCTTGCGTGCGCCGCTTCAATACTTTGGCGATTGCCAGCACCCGTTTCTTGATGCTGCGCGTGCGGTCACGGACAGCGATCCCGGCGTCTCCGGCAGCAGCCTGAACCTGTTTCACCAAGCGTGTCACCACCCGCACCGCGTCCGCAATCAAGCCGGAATCGGTGGGATGGTGGATGTTGGCCTCGACTACCGTTGTGTCCACCCGCACTTTGTTTCTGCTCTTTAAGAGCCTTTCTTCCCGTGCTTTGCGGACGAGGTGGGCGTTTAACTCGGCCATGTGGTCACTACCGTCAACATCCAGTCGCTGCCGGATCTTGGACAGGCTGCTGGGATGGGGCACCGGCTTGTTCTAAGGGAATCCGGCAGAAACGGCGCCAGCTGATCCGGTCGTTGACCAGGGCGCAAACCTCCCGGTCGCTTAAACGATACTGGTGTTTGAGTGCTGTTAGGCGCAAGAAGGTTTCCGCAGGAACGGAGGGCCTTCCCAGGCAGCAGTGGTATTTGTCCCGAAACGGCGTAAAGAAGCGCCCGTCATCCAGCCAGGCATCCAGTTTGGCCAGATCTTCCGGGAGTTCAGAAGACTTAAAGGCGGCAGCAGTAAATCCACCAGTGATATTTGTCGGCTTTCTTCCTGCCGGAGGCGCAACATTATTTTTCACCCCCGCAGGAAACCGGGTTTTTGCGTCGAACCATGATCAACATAGGGATTCCCTCCCGGCGTTTGTTTGGTTTTCTTCTCCTTAAACAATTCGCCACAGGAGCCGGAATCCCTTGATTTATATGCCTTTTCAAAGAACTTTTCGGCTGACTTTTTCAGCGGAATCTAATTAATAAAACAAGCATACAAGCCACCATCGGCAATACCGTAATAACCTTTTTCATTATTCCTACCTCCTGCAAAAGGACCTTCCTTAAAATTATAGACGTCGAACCGGTTATTTTGTTCCACCCGCCGCAGAAAGATCTCCAACCACCCTGCCAGTGGCATCAACCTTGACAAAGGCAGGAACACGCTTTCTTTTTATCGCGCAGGAAGAGCTCGGACCAGTACGTGTTAACCTGTAACCATCGGGAGTAACGCCCTTAAAAAGCATTAGCCGGTTTGTCTGTTGTTTTCGTCTACTTTTTTTATGCCTCTCATCCAGAAAAATTTCACCAAGAATGTCGGAAAAAAGCGATCTTTTTCTCCCAAAATAAGGAACCTTTCCTTCTGCTTAAACGTCTTATTCTTGAAGAAACGAGAGTTTCAGTTCCTGGGCTTCAATGTTATGCAAAATATAAGAAAACCAAATACCGGCGTAAAGGGCAAACTCTCCGAAAGGCGAGGACGCAAAGCCACAGGGTCTAAGGTGCCGACCGGCACTACGATAGCCTGGCTGCCGCTGTAACAGTCGTCTACCTGCCCTCTTGGTTAAATTATGGCAGGGTTTTTGTTTTTCTGGGGAGGTGATTAAAGTGCCAGATCTATTTACCTATGATTCACTGGGGAGTTTAACAGGAGCGGTTACCGCTACTGTACTTGTAGTTCAATTTCTTAAAAACCTTGAGCCATTTAAACGTTTCCCCAGCAGGTGGCTTGCCCTGGCAGTCGCCGAGGGGGTAGTGGCGGTGAATAGCATCGCCACAGGTCATTTCACCCTTAAAGAGCTTCCGCTTCACCTTCTCAATGGTCTTTTGGTAGCTGCTTCCGCCATCGGAAGCTGGGAGGTGATCCACGATAATCTCTTTGGTGGCCCCCAAAAGGAAAGGGGTAGTAATCCATGCAAAGAAAACCAAAGCTCCGGGAAATGATCGATAAAGCCAGGAGCGGTGATCAAGAGGCCCTCATCCAGGTGGTGCAACGGCTTACCCCCCTCATTAAAAAGTACAGTCGCCGGCTGGGTTATCATGATGCCTATCCTGACCTGGTATTCTGGATCCTGGCGGCAGTAAAGCGGTACAAGCCAAAGACCACCTGGGGTAAAGATGAACTGGAACGCTATTTTTCCGGTAAACATAAGGACACAAGGTAAATAAAAAATCTTTTCAAGGGGGGTTGTCAAAAGCCCCCCTTTCTTTCTCTTTAGTTTGGTAGAGGGCGGAATAGATAAACGAAAAGGAGGTGGATAAAGATGGTGGCCTACACTTGACGATCCTGAAGAAGCGCAAATTGTGGCCTGGTTTCAGATTGGCTTACGCCGCGAAGCAACCAGACTGGCGAAAAAACAGAAGCGGCTGCGGGACCACGAATTGTTAATCCTGAACGAATTGGTCAGCAATGAAGAGGGAACTGAAATGCTCGCTACCATTCCCGCTCCGACTGATGTCTGCGCCGAAGTGGAAAATGCACTCTTTCTCCAACAAGCCCTCTCTTTGCTGACGCCGCAACAGCAAGCAGTGATTACCATGACGATCTTAGAAGGGATTCCGGAGCAGAAGGTGGCTGACGAAATGGGGGTGACCAGGCAGGCGGTGAACAGGATCAAGCTGCGGGCGTTAAAAAGGCTGAAGAAACATTTTGTCCTGGACGAGCCCACCGCCAAGTAGAGCCTCATCCAGGACGGACAACCCCATACCCAAAGGCAGGGAGTTGCTGTCTTGCCTTTGAGTAAAGAAAAATGATTAACGAGGAGTTGATTATGATGCCTATTGATTACGATTATGCGTTCCGTAGAATTAAGACTTCTTCAACTGGTTATCGTAAAATCGAAGCTACCATCAGGTTCGCCAATTCCATATCCGTTGACCATCCTGCATCTGCAGTATACAATTATCTTGGCTGCGAGGGTTCGGGTTTCGATTTTGAGTTTGGCCTGGGATTTAAACCGTCTGCAGGCTATGAAACTGTGCTTGGCCTCTTTCGCAGCATCATTGTTAATGGGCAGGAGGACTGGGCCTGGATACCCGGTTATTCCTTCAGCCCAGGCGCAGTCTATCGGCTCTTAATTGCCACAGAAAGCGGGTACATTAAATGTTATGTTTATAACGACTCAGGTGCTCAACTGTACTATGGTGAATTTAACGTTCCAGGGGCTAGGTATGATGTGCAGGCCAGGTTGTCCGCCGTGTGTCCACGCTGCTGGTGCCTACCGACCTTAGCGGACATGCTTTATCTAATCGATGGACAACTACATTAGTTGGGACGCCGACAACCTTTGTTAATGCCACTCCCTCCAACTGCATAGCAGAAAACGAAACAAAGCCTCCCGGCCAGCCTTGGGTGTCGGTGAACACATATAATGCCTATTACAATGAGGATATCGACCTTGACATCCGTTAATTATGTTTGGGCGCACCACTTTCAGGTGCGCCCATTTTTCTTTTTCTACCCTGAAAACGTATGTTCGGAAGAAAACAATACCTACGAAAGATCACAAAACCCATTTTTTGAAAAGGGTTGGTCTAAAAAGCAAAACTGAGCAAGCGAAAAACTTAAGCAGCTTCGATCGTTATCTTAAAGCCCACGCTGTTGAGACGTTTGACCGTATTGTTGACGATGGCATTTTTATGGCGCTGATCGAAATAATTGGTACCCAACTCCTGGTAAGGTTTACCCATTCTTAAGATGTGGTAAGCCCTGATTTTTCATCCAATGTACAAAAGGGTATATAAAAGATAATACAAGAAAGACATACCAAAGCTTTTCTACTAAACCATCTAAGAAACCTTCTAACCAAATATAATTTAAACCGGCCAACAAAAAGCAGTTAAGCCCGCGCAAACAAAAGATAGTTTTATAATGGAGATGATTCCGATGAGGCTATCTAAAAAATCAAGGGGTTAAATTGCCCACTCGAGAAAGCCTGGTTCCCGGTAAAAACGCGGAAAACTCTTTAACCCATTTCCCCTTTTATCTCCCTCAGCTTCTCATACAAAGTGGCTCTGCTGATGCCCAGCAGCCTGGCTGCCCGGGACTTGTTCCCCCCAGTGATCTCCAGTGCCTTGATAATCGCCTCCCGCGCCACTTCCGCCAGAGCCAGCCCGCATCCCTGGTCATAATTGGAATGGTTCTCCGGCGCATAAATACCCAGGTCGTCCATTTGAATCAAACCGTATTTGCAATAAATTACCGCCCGTTCGAGCATATGCTCCAGTTCCCGAACATTCCCGGGCCAATGATAATTTTTGAAAAATTCCATGACTTCATCGGTTACACCCTCCACCCGTTTTCCCAACTGCTTGCTGAACTTGTTTAAAAAGAAGTCGACCAGCAGAGGGATATCTTCAATATGTTCCCTTAACGGCGGAACGGTCAAAACCAGTACTTTCAACCTGTAAAAAAGATCTTTGCGAAACTTGCCTTCCCGGGTAAGCTTGTACAAATCCCGGTTGGTCGCCACGATAATGCGGACGTCAACTTCCTTGGCCTTTACACCGCCAATCCTTTCCACTTCTTTTTCCTGGATGACGCGGAGCAATTTGCTTTGCAGCGGTAAAGGCATTTCCCCTATCTCGTCCAGGAAAATCGTCCCCCCGTCGGCCAGCTCAAATTTTCCCGGCTTCCCGTGCCTTAAGGCACCTGTAAACGCGCCCCCTTCGTAACCGAACAATTCCGCTTCGGCCAGCTCGACCGGGATGGCGGCACAATTTACCTTGACGAACGGGCGTTTAAACCGTTCACTGGCGTTGTGGATCGCCTGAGCCAGGAGCTCTTTGCCCGTCCCGCTTTCACCATAAATGAGGACTGTGGAAGAACCGGTAGCCGCCTGCAGGACCTGTCTTTTTACCTCCGCAATACTTTGACTTTTTCCGATGACACTTTCAATGGTGTACTTCGTGCCGTTTAACTTGCCTAATTCATCACTGCTTAAGTTCGGGCGGCTGAAAATTTTCCGGGGGAACCCATCCTTTTTTTGTTTCATGGCCGCTTTAATTTCATCCGCATCCTGCAGGATCAAAATAGCCCCCCTGGTTTTCCCGATATGGACAATCGGAATTCCCTGAACGATCAAAGGTAAAGAACGGTGGAGTAACTTCTGCGGCCCCAACCGGAACCCCGCAATAATTTCCCCGAAAGGCAGGCCGGGCAACACTTCCTCAATCCGCTCGCCGACCTTGACCTCGGGAAGCAGCCGGTGCAGGTACGTGCTGACCAAATTGATGACTCCTTGTTCATCGGTTACGACAAGACCACAGGGTACTTGCTGAAAAACATTGGATAATTCCTCGTACAATAGCTCAATCTGGTCGAGCAAATGCATAACGGCCCAGGCCTGGGTAATTATCCCGCTCGGCCGGCCATCGCGATCCACCACCGGGGTTTGTCCAATCCGGACATTCCGTAACCATAAGATTAATTCGGAAAGGTTGCTGAATGTTTTATCCTCCCGAAAATACATAACGTCTCTTAAATAATACGGCTCGATACTGGTTTCCAGAGCGGCTCCCTGCAGCAAACAGTCATACAAGTTGGAGCGAGTAAACATCCCGATGAGAAGTCCTTCCCCGCCAATTACAGGAATTCCCGTGAGCCTGGTCTGACGGAAGGCGAGAAGCGCCTCGCGTACTGTGCTTTGCGGCCTGAGAGTCACGGTAATCGGGGCCATAATCTCTTTTGCCTGCATAAGACCACTCCCATCCAGGAAACTGTCCTACAGTGAGGAGATCCTTCCAAATCTCAAAATCTTAATTAATATAATACTTTATAATCGATTTAAAAACAATATTTCGTTCCTGATTGGATACTATTCCCCACTGAAAATAGCCTGTTTCAGCCCGCAATGAACATACGATTTAAGAAGTTCGAACAATGGACAAAAAGATTCAGCCCAGCAGCTTTCTTAGGGCCGGCACCGCCTGCCGCGCCGCTTCTTCGCCCTGCCTGATGCAGTAGGGGATTTTGCCGAAGTCCCAGGGTGCAACGTTCTTTAAAACCGGCTGAATAACCAGGTGGGCAAACCGGGCAAGCTTATCCTGGATTGCTTCGGAACCGATGATATCCAGGGACTGGCTCAGCAGCTGCGCGACGTTCCGGATATCTTTGTACGGTTCGCCGTCGTAGCCCAAGTCCACCCCCACCACCACGTCCGCCCCGAGCAAAGACAGGGTTTCCACGGGCACGTTTTCCTTCAGGCCGCCGTCGACCAGGAGGCGGATCCCGATCCTTTTCGGCTCGAAGACGCCGGGGACGGCGCAGCTGGCCACCACCGCCGGGGCCACCGGCACGCCCTGAATAAAAACAAGATCTTCCGGCAGCCCGGAAAAATATACGTCCTGGCCGATAAACACAACCCGGGTACCCGTATTGAGATCCACTGCCGTAATCGCCAGCACGGTTTTCAAATCGCGAAAGGCTTTGCGCCGGAGGGCCTGCTCCAGCCAGCGCTGCAGCCTCCTGCCGGACACCAGCCCCAGGGGCGCCGGGAAAGAAAAGGGGGGGCGCAGGAAATCAAGCAGCGTCCTGGTGATCATGGCCGCCAGGTTGACCAGGGCCGAGCAGGGATCGTAAAAATACTCCGGCTTTAACCGGGAAGCCATTTCCGCCAGCTGCCGGGAGCGCCAGCCGGCGCAGTAAAGCGCGGCCACGATGCTCCCGGCACTGGTTCCGGCCACCAGGTCCGGCCGCAGGCCTTCCTCCTCCAGCACTTTCAGCACGCCGATGTGCGCCGCCCCGCGCAAAAAGCCTCCCCCGAGGGCCAGGCCCCACTTTTTTTCTTTCTCCGGCATGAAAAAACCACCTGCCCTTCGCAAGGATTCGCATATTAATTTATGCCAACCGGACGGGAAGGGATTATGACTTTGCGCCCAGGCTTTTTTGCACCGCGGCACCTATGCCCTATCGCCCCACGTAAAAATGACGGTGGCTTTCCCTTAAGTCGCGCTTTAAAATTTTCCCGGTGGGTGTTTTCGGTAATTCCTAACAAAACCCCCGCTGCCCGGACCGAATTCCCAGGTGGGGGTTTTTGGCAATCTTTTTCTTAAACCCTTCCTTTTTCCCCGGCGATGGCCAAAAGCTGCTCTTTCTTATCTTTTGGCGGGGAGGGAAGCAAAACGGAGCGTCTGGACATTACCAGGGCTTCTGTCGGACACCCTGCCGCACAGACGCCGCAGCCGATACACAGCTCCTTATTCACCACGGGGACCTCGGCGCCATTTCCGCCGGATACCATCCGGATGGCGTGAATGTGGCAGCGCCCGGCGCAGGTTCCGCAGCCACTACAGGCGTCTTCATCCACTTCGGGAACGAAGTTGCTGGGAAGAACGGAGGCGACCCCGCTCTCGTTGATGGCCCGCAGCACCCCGCAGCAGCAACCGCAGCAGTGGCAGATGAAAGTGGGGTTGCTGAGCACGTTGTCCCCCAGGTGAACCAGCCCCAGCTTTTCGGTTTTCTCCAGCACACGGAGCATCTCGTCCACCCCGGCCTCCCTGGCAAAGCCCCGGGAAACCAGCCAGCGGGCGGCGTTCCCCAAAGACGTGCAGACGTCTTCCAGCGGGGCGCCGCACGCCCTCCCCAGGTGGCTCGCCTTGTGCCGGCAGGCGCACAGGGAAAGGGCCCCGAACCCGGCCTCCCGGATGATCCCGGAAGCCCTCTCATAGGTAAGCACCTCCGTTTCCACGGCGGCGGGAAGGAGGCTCTCGTAGACCAAAGACCTGAACATTTTGGTGGACGAGCCAAAAATCTCTTCCGCAACCCCTTGCGAGTGAAAATATTTTTCAAAGAGTTCGG
>JBFLZY010000080.1:0-11762 GCA_040755975.1 Bacillota bacterium
TGGCCTGGAAATAGATGCTGGCCCCCGGGGCCACGCCGGCGAACTGCCCGTCCGAGGCCGCGCCGGTGCCCGCCACGGTGGCGGCCAGGTGGGTGCCGTGGCCGTCCGGGTCGTCGGCCGTTTCGCGCCCGGCCCAGGACTTGAGCATGATCACCTTGGGCATCTGACCCGGCCGGCTTTTCAGGTCCGGGTGCGGGTCGTCCATCCGGCCGTTGCCCAGGCCGCTGTCGGCGATGGCCACCACCTGCCCCGCGCCGGTGAGCCCTTCCGGGCGTACGAAGCCGGGGGCGGCGAGCGGCATGGCGCCGATCACGGAAGCCGCCCGGTCGTTTAAGAAAGTGACCTCGGTTGCCTCAGGCGCATCCGGCTGGAACCGGACACAGGATATTAAACCGGCCGCAAAACCTGCCGCGATCAAAATTACCGCACTTAAAATTACCGCTCTTAAACCGGGCGAGGAGCGAAATTTTCCCGGTCGTACGCTTTGGGAACAAAACATATTTTATTGCTTCACCGCCGCAAAAGGAAGTATCTATTTGCGCCTTTCTACCCTAACAATAGCCCTTTGCCCGCCGTTCGTTTGCCGTCGCTCCGATGCTTCGGGCCGACGAGACATCGGCTTGGTTCGGAGCGAACCAAGCAGCGCTGCTTGAATACCGCACGGTTCATTAGTTTTCTAGTGCTACAATATTTTCTGGCGTTCGCTGATACTCTTTTCGCACCCTGTTTTCTGCGCGATTCGCGCTGCCGGTTCGCTGACCTCACCTGCGCCGTGTCTCGTTACCGGCCCTACGCATATGTCGCTCCCGGCAAATCGAACGGCGGGCCGGAAGTTTTCATCCCTTGTTGGTGCCGCTAAAAAGCGGCATGGAGTTCTATAGGCTTTTGAGCCCGTGAACTTTGCCTGTTACCTGTTCTACCTTTCTCTGCCTTTAGTGCAAATTCGACACAGAAACGTCGAATCCTTCCTTGGAAACTTCATTCCATCATTTACTATTTGACGTTTTGAGTGCCCTAAAGGTTCCCTGTTAAAAAAATTTTTTTGCTAAAGCTTTGAATCTTGCCGGGGCTTTCCCCGGGTAGTATAATGAAGTTAAGTAAGAGATAAGTTTGGAGGTAAGACTAATGTTGAAAATTGTCTTATCGGAAAAAGGACAAATTGTTATTCCTGCAGAATTACGTAAACGCTACGGTTTAAAAAAGGGCGACAGGCTGGTGGTTGAGGATCGGAACGGGATGATCGTCCTGCGCCCCTTGTCAAAGCACCCGTTTTTAGATCTCCGGGGCAGGTTCAAAAGCCCTCCGGGTGAAGAAAAGCTTACCGCTGCTTTGCTTAAAGAAAGAGCTGCCGAAAGGAACCGCGCATCTCGTGAAAAGTTTTAACCTTACCAAAAAGAGGACCGGTAAGAAAAGGGTAAGCGCATCCGCGGCGCCGGCGGAAAAAGATCGCTACGTTCTTGATGCGTATGCCATCCTGGCTGTACTGGAAGACGAACCCGGTGCCGAGGCGGTTGCCGAAATTTTTACCGGCCAGGCTGCTGAATTCTTGCTGAGCCTGGTTAATCTCGGGGAAGCTTATTATATCACCCTGCGCAGAAAAGGCGAAGACGCGGCCGAACAACTGGTAAACAGCATTTTTGCGGAAGAATCCCTGACTCTTGTTGACGCTTCCTGGGCCGGAATAAAGAATGCCGCCAGAATTAAGTCCGGGGGAGGTCTTTCTTATGCCGATTCATTCGTTGTGTCGCTGGCCATGGAAATAAAAGCACCGGTAATTACCGGCGATCCGGAAATCAGGAAAATAGCTGAAGAACGCGCAATCGGGCTGATCTGGATCGGGGAAGAATGAAACTATTATCTAAATACCTCATCGGAATAATTTTTTTGCTTTTGTCGGCGGCCGGCGGGTGCGCGCAGGAAGTGGCGGAAGAATACGATATAGTTGTGTACGGCGGGACTTTTGCCGGGTGCGCGGCCGCCCGGACGGCGGCGCAGCTTGCCCCGGAAAGTTCCGTCCTGGTGATCGTGCCCGTGCCGGAGCGCGTGCTGGGCGGGGCCGGCACGGCGGGCGGGCAAAATTTTTTCGACGTCCGGCTCTGGCGGGGCGAGGTGGTGACCGCCGGTTCCTTTGCCCGGTGGTACAGGGAAGCGGGGCAGTTTTACAACACCCGCAAGATGGCCGATCTTTTGTCTGCCGACCTGGCCCGCCACAAAAATATCACCATCCTGTGGGGCTACGACGTGCGGGAAGTCCAGAGGAAGCTGGCAGATGACGGCGGGATAAAACCTTTACCGGGCCTCCCCGGAATAAAACGGTTGGCGGGTTTGTCAAAAAAGGGCGCCGGCCCGCTCCGGGAAAACGGCCTTCCGCCGCAAAACAGGCTGCTGCTGAAAACCGGAGCCGCCCTGGAAAAAAGTTCGCTGCCTTTTCGCCTTACCGCCCTGCGTTTGCGGGAGGTTTTGCGGGACGGTGAGGAGGGGGCGATAATTTGGGGAGAAGGAAGGCGGAAAATAAAGGGGCGCGTTTTTATCGACGCCTCCGACGACGGCCGGCTCACCCGGCTGGCCGGGGGAAACGTGACGGTCGGCCGCGGCGACTGGCCGGACGTTTTTTTGCCGCCCGGCGAGCGGGGGGAGGAGGGGCCGGCGCGCCAGCAGGCGGCGACGCTGATGTTTAAAGTAACCGGCGTTGTGGTGCCGGACGCCCCGCAGAAAATCGGCGACCTGGAGTTCTTGAAAGATCCGTCCGGCAGCTGGGGTATTGTGGGCGGCGGGGATACTTTCCGCCGCAACCCGGCGGTCACCGGCTTTAACGACCGGTACGCTCCCCGGGGCTTTGCGCTCAAGCCTTTAAACGCGGCCCAGGACGGGGCGGGCAACGACCAGTGGTGGGTGAACGCTTTGCTCGTTTTTAACGTGGACGGCCGGGCCTGCCGGCGCGACCTGGGCAGCGAACGTTATCCGCGATCGATCCGGGAAGCCGCCCTGGACGTGGACGAGGCCCGTTCCAGGGCCCGGGAGTTGCTGGCGCGGCCCGAGTTTATCCAGGCCCTGCGGCAGTTCAGCGCGGCGGACGAGCGGGGCGGGCGCTACGGTTTTCACCGGGCGGAGCTGGTGAAAGACGGCGGCGGCCGGCCGGCGGTTGGCGACGTGCTGTATTTAAGGGAGACCGTTCACCTGCGGAGCGAGGCCGCGGGAAGCTCCCCCGGCTTTAATGGGGGGGCGGAAAAAAGCAGCTACGCTTTGACGCCGGAAGAATGCCGGCTTGCCGGGGCCGGGCCCGCGGACGGGGCCGACCAGGGAAACTACCCTACCAGGATCGGGCTGGCTTATTACCTGCTGGACATCAACGCCTACGCGCCGGCCGACTTAAAACGGCAGGGCGCGTACCGGTGGCCGGTGACGGACGGTTTGCGGCCGGACCTGCCGGCCGGCGGCGGCCAGCCCAAGAACCCGGTTTACCTGCCCTTTGAAATGCTGGTGTCCGGGCAACTGGTCAACCTGCTGGCGCCGGGGTACGCCACCGGTGCGGCTTCCTTTGCCTGGGCGGAAGTAAGGGTGATCCCCAACCTCTGCGTCCTGGGGGACGCCGCGGGAGCCGCCGCCGCCGGGGCGGTTTTGTCCGGCGAAGATCCCGCGCGCTTTGGGCAAAGGGAAATTAAATGGGTGCAGGGAGCGCTGCGCAAAATCGGCGCCAGGCTGGATAAATAAAAGAAAGCGAAAGCCTGCTTGTCCATATTCGATATGAGCGCGGTAAATAAGCAAAGAACGCTTTTTCCAGACATTTGTTAGAATACCTGGGGAAATGATACAATACCTATAATCTTGTGCGTTATTGTCGCTTGGGGGGAGATTGGTGGAAAAAATTATCGCCGTTTTCCTGGCTTTCGGCGTCGCCTGGGTCGTCACGCCCGTAGTCGCCGGAAAAGCCTTCGCCTGGGGCGCGGTGGACCTCCCCGGCCCGCGCAAAGTCCACCAGAAGGCCATGCCGCGGCTGGGCGGGCTGGCGCTCTACCTTTCTTTTCTGGCCGGGGCCCTCCTGCTGCTGCCGCAGACCCACCTGGGCCAGGCGGGCTACGGTTTGCTCGCCGGCGCCACCCTGATTGTAATGGTGGGCGTCGTCGACGATATCTTCGGTCTTTCCCCCTGGCTGAAGCTTCTCGGCCAGGTCATCGCCGCCGCTTCCGTCCTGCCCTTTGGAATTGCCATCAGTTTTCTAACCAATCCGTTAAACGGCCATATAATAGCATTAGGTTGGCTGGGAATTCCGGTAACCTTGTTGTGGGTCGTGGCCGTTACCAACGCGCTCAATTTAATTGACGGCCTGGACGGCCTGGCCGGCGGGGTTTCCTGCATAGCCGCTTTAACGGTTGCCGCCGTGGGCTGGACCCAGTGGAAGTTTTTCGGCGCGGCCGGCCAGCAGGAAATAATTTTGCTGGCTCTGCTGCTGGCTGCCGTTCTGCTGGCTTTCCTGCGCTACAACTTTTACCCGGCGCGCATTTTCCTGGGCGACTCGGGCGCCATGTTTTTGGGCTTCCTGCTGGCCGTGATTTCCGTGCTGGGCCTGACCAAAAGCGTTACGGCCGTTTCCGTATTCGTTCCCCTGGTGATCCTGGGAGTTCCCCTTACGGACACCGCTTTTGCCATCCTGCGCCGCTGCCATCAGCACCGCCCCATCTTTCAGGCGGACCGCGAACACCTGCATCATTTGCTGCTCACCATGGGGTTAAGCCACCGGCAGGCCGTGCTGGTTGTTTACGGAATCAGCGTGTTGCTGGGGTTGAGCGCGTTAATAATAAACGTTATCAGCCCCGACCACGCCCTGATCTTGTTGTTGATTTTAGTTGTGCTGGCGATCGTCGGCCTGAACAGGGCTGATGCGTTCAGTCGGACGCGGCGGGCGCGGCTCAAAGGCTACGGGCGCAAACTGAGCCGCTGACCGGGCCGCTGACCGGCGTTCCCCGGACATTTCCACCCCGGCGCAAAAGAAGGAGGTGGCGGGATGCAGGTAACGAAAGCGATTATCCCCGCGGCCGGCATGGGGGTGCGTTTTTTGCCGGCCACCAAGGCGCAGCCCAAAGAGATGATTCCCATCATTGATACGCCGGCCATTCAGTACATCGTCCAGGAGGCCCTCGATTCCGGAATCGAGGACATTTTAATTATTACCGGCCGGGGCAAGCACGCCATCGAAGACCATTTCGACAAGTCCCCTTTTCTGGAAGACTTCCTGGCCGACAAAGGAAAAAAGGATTTGCTCGCCCTGGTCCGGGAGATCGGGAGTCTGGCCCAAATCCACTACCTCCGCCAGAAAGAGCCGCTCGGCCTGGGCCACGCCGTGCTGTGCGCGCGGCAATTTGTAAGCAACGAGCCTTTTGCCGTTCTTCTGGGGGACGACATCGTGCGGAGCAAAAGGCCCTGCCTGCGGCAGCTGATGGATTTATACGGTGAGCTGCCGGGCACCATTCTGGCGGTGGCCGAGGTGCCGCCGGAGGACGTGAGCAAGTACGGGATTTTAGAGGCCGAGCCCTTGCGCGACGGCGTTTACCGGGTGAAAAACCTGGTGGAGAAGCCCCCTGCCGGTGAAGCCCCCTCGCGGCTGGCGGTGATCGGGCGCTATCTCATCAGCCCGCGCATTTTCCCCATCCTGGCCGAAACGCCGCCGGGCGCCGGCGGGGAAATTCAGCTGACCGACGCCCTGCAGGCTTTGTGCCGCGAGGAGCCCGTCTACGGCCTGATTTTCAAAGGCCGCCGCTACGACGTGGGCGATAAACTGGGTTATTTGAAGGCAACGGTGGAGTTCGCCCTGGACCGGCCCGACCTGGGCGCGGAGTTCGCGGCGTACTTAAAAGAACTGGCGGGCGAGCTTATTTAGTTTTTGAAGCTTCTTTTCGTTCGTGCGCATAAATCAACCACCTGCCGGCAAACTATTGCTGTATCGTATTTGGATTGTCCGGGGGTGGTCCTGATGAATCCTTTTTTGGAAATTTTACTGCGCGGCCTGGGCGCTTTTGTCATGGTGCTCGTCATCACGCGCATCGTCGGGAAAACGCAGGTGGGGCAGTTGACGGTGAGCGATTTTATCAACGCCATCGTCATCGGTTCGATTGCCGCGGCCATGGTGACCGACCTGAAGGAAAACGTCCGGTATTATGCCTTCGGGCTGGGGTTGTTCGGCCTTTTGACCATCGGTGCGGAGTACTTGGCGCTCAAGTCCCGGCCCGCCCGGAAACTGATCGAGGGCGAGCCTACCATTGTCATCCACAACGGAAAAATCCTGGAAGACAACATGAAAAAGTTAATCTACAACGTCGACGACCTGATGATGCAGCTGCGCGAGAAAAACGTGTTCAACATCGCCGACGTGGAATTCGCCATCGCCGAGCCCAACGGGGCTTTGAGCGTGCTCTTGAAAAGCCCCAAGCGCCCGTTGACTCCGCAGGACCTGCAGATCCCCACGAAATACGAAGGGGTTCCTTCGGAGCTCATCGTGGACGGCGTGGTGATCCAGCAGAACTTAAAGCAGAATAACTTAACGGAGGAGTGGCTGTACCGGGAGCTGGAAAAGCAGGGGATCAAGTCGGTGAAGGAAGTGGCCTATGCCAGCCTCGATACGGAAGGCAGGCTGTACGTGGACAAAAAGCAGGACACCCTGGGGCACGTTACCGACATAACGGATCAGCTGCCCGGGAAAATGCCGCAGTAGACGGTCGTCGGTCGTCGGTCGTCGGAAAAATTGCCAAAGGCATCTTTTTTGGGGGTGTGTTTTCGGCCGATGTCCCGGATTAAATTCGGCACGGACGGGTGGCGGGGGGTTATCGCCCGGGACTTTACTTTTGCCAACGTGGAACTGGTCGCCCGGGCGGTGGCCGGATACCTCAAGGCGCATGACCTGGCCGGCCGCGGAGCCGTCGTGGGGTACGACAACCGCTTTCTTTCCGACAAATTTGCCGAAACGGTGGCCGGCGTGCTGGACGCGGAAGACGTTCCCGTTTACATCGTCGAAAAAAGCATGCCGACGCCCGTTGTGGCCTTTGCCATCAAAGAATACGCCGCCGGGGGAGCGGTGATGCTGACCGCCAGCCATAATCCCCCGGAGTACAACGGCATAAAATTTATTCCGGAGTACGCCGGGCCGGCGCTGCCGCACATTACTCAGGAAATTGAAGAAAATATTAAAAAACTCGGCGGGCAGGCAAAAGAGGCAAAAGAGGCTGCGGCGGAAATTTCGGGGCGGCGGTGGCGGCGGATCGATCCCCGGCCCGCTTATTTCGCCCACTTAAAAAAGCTGGTTGACTTCGCCGAAGTTGGCCGCGCTGGCCTGAAGGTGGTCGTCGACCCCATGTACGGGGCGGGCGCCGGCTTCCTGGAGGAGCTTTTAAGGGGTGCCGGCGTGCAGGTGGAGGTCATTCACGACCGGCGGGACCCCCTTTTCGGCGGCACTCTTCCCGATCCCGCGGCGCAATCGCTGGGGGAACTGCGGACGCGGGTGCTGGCGTCGGGGGCCGACCTGGGGCTGGCCCTGGACGGGGACGCCGACCGCTTCGGCATCATCGACCGCGACGGCAGTTATATTTCGCCCAACCACTATCTCCCCGTGGTTTACGATCATTTGCTTAACGCCAGGGGCTGGCGGGGGCCGGCTGCGCGCACCGTGGCCACCACCCACCTGCTGGACCGCATCGCTGCGGGGGCCGGCCAGCAGGTTTACGAAACCCCGGTGGGTTTTAAGTACATCGGGCAGCATTTAATGGAAAAAGGCTGTCTTTTGGGCGGCGAAGAAAGCGGGGGCCTTTCCATCCGCGGTCACGTACCGGAGAAAGACGGCGTGCTGGCCGGTCTTTTGGCCGCCGAAATAGTCGCCCGGCACCGGCAAGGCCTGGGCGGCCGCCTGGCGGAAATCTGGGGCCGCTGCGGGCGGCTGTACAGCGAGCGCGTCGACGTCCACACCAGCCGGGAGGAAAAAGAACGGGTGCTGGGCGTGCTGAGGGAACTGGCGCCCGCGGAGGTGGCCGGAAAGAAGGTGACCGGCCGCCTGACGGTGGACGGAACCAAGCTCGTCCTGGAGGACGGCTCATGGCTGCTCATCCGCGCCTCGGGCACCGAACCTTTGTTCCGGATTTACGCGGAAGCCAACAACCCGGAGGATCTCAAGGATATCCAAAGATGGGGCCGGTCGCTGATTCGGTAGGAGTTTTTCAATTTTTCCGCTCCCGGTATCGCCCTTAAGAAGCCGGGTTTTTTCTTTTTTCGGCGCTTTTTCACCAAGGTTGACACCAACTGCATCGTTTGTTAGAATAAGCATGGTTTTGACCATTTTTTCTTTCCGGAGGTGATTTTTTCCTTGACCAGGCAATTGTTTACTTCGGAATCGGTTACGGAGGGACACCCCGACAAGGTGGCCGACCAGATCTCCGACGCCATTCTGGACGAAATTCTCGCCCGCGACCCCTACGCCCGGGTGGCCTGCGAAACGCTGGTAACCACGGGGCTGGTGATGGTGGCGGGGGAGATTACTACTTCCTGTTACGTGGATATTCCCCGGGTGGTGCGGGAAACGGTCCGGGAAATCGGGTACACCCGGGCCAAGTACGGCTTTGATTGCGACACCTGCTCGGTGATTACTTCCATCGACGAGCAGTCGCCGGACATCGCCATGGGCGTTGATAAATCTTTGGAGGCCCGCTCCGGGGAGATGACCGACGCAAAAGAAGAGGCCGTCGGGGCCGGCGATCAGGGGATGATGTTCGGCTACGCCACCAACGAGACGAAAGAAATGATGCCCCTGCCCATATTGCTGGCCCATAAGCTGGCCCGGCGGCTGGCGGCGGTGCGCAAAACCAGGGAAGTGCCTTACCTGCGCCCCGACGGCAAGGTGCAGGTGACGGTGGAATACGCCGGCGGCCGGCCCGTGCGCCTGGATACGGTGATCGTTTCCGCCCAGCACAGCCCGCGGGTGGAACTGGACGTGATCCGCGAAGACATTATCGAGAAGGTGATTAAATTTGTCATTCCGCCCGAACTCCTTGATTCCGCCACCCGCTATTTGATTAACCCGACGGGCCGTTTTGTGGTGGGCGGGCCGCAGGGGGACACCGGCATGACCGGGCGGAAAATTATCGTCGATACTTACGGGGGGATGGCCAGGCACGGCGGCGGGTGTTTTTCCGGCAAGGACCCCACCAAGGTGGACCGCTCGGCCAGCTACGCCGCCCGGTACGTGGCGAAAAACATCGTGGCCGCCGGGCTGGCGGACAGGTGCGAGCTGCAGGTGGCCTACGCCATCGGGGTGGCCAGGCCCGTCTCCATTATGGTGGATACTTTCGGCACGGGCAAAATTGCCGACGAGCGGCTGGTTAAGCTGGTGCGCGAGCATTTTGACTTGCGCCCGGGGGCGATCATCAAGAATCTGGACCTGCGCCGGCCCATTTACCGCCGCACGGCCGTTTACGGCCACTTCGGGCGCCTGGACATCGACCTGCCCTGGGAGCGCACGGACAAGGCGGATATTTTGCGGCAAGCGGCGGGGCTGTAGCAAATAAGTTAAGTGCCTGGCACTTAACTTAATCACTTTCACCCTCTTTTGGGCAGTTGCATATCGTGCATTAAGAGGTTTTTCCAAAGAGGGTGAAAGACGATGCTTTTTGAGATTTTGCTCGCGTTTGCCGGAGGCTGGCTGGTTTTTATTTTTTGGCGGGTCGTGAACCTCTTTTTAACCCCGCGGATCCCGGGGGAGCAGAGATTATGTAAACTGTACGTTTTAATGGGCAGCCAGGAGGAGGCTGCGGAAGGGTTTTTGCGCCGGCTGATGGCCTGGCGGAACAGACTCTGGCCGCGGCTGGAAGTGGCGGTGGTGGATTGCGGCACAGGTGATGATACGGGAAGAATTATCCGCCTGCTGGCCGGGGAACTGGACTACCCGGTGCTTGCGGGCGGGTCTTTCCGGCAGGAGCGGGGACCGGCCGCCGGCGGCGCCCGAACGCCCTGTTATTATTACGACGCGCGCCGGCAGCGGGGAAAAGATTTAATTAACGCGCCGCTGTTTTCTTCCTTCAAGGTTTTAATTTAAGAGGTGATTTGGGGGTAATGGCCGGCCGCACGGGGCACATCATGTACACCTGGCTGATCATTTTGATTGGCTTCGGCATTTTGGCCCGGCTGTTTGGCGCGCTGGACCTGGACCTGGGCAGGGAATTCCTGATCATGATCGCCCTGGGAATGCTGGCGGATTGGCTGGCGGTGTCTTTCCCGCAGGGGCGGCTGTCGGGCGGTTTTTCCGTAGTGCTTGCTTCCTATTTGATTTACGGGCCGGCGGCCGCCGCCTGGATCAGCGCGCTGGCCGCTTTATTCGGCCAGGGAATCGTCAACCGGGGCAATCCCCTGCGCACCACCCTGTTTAACGCAAGCCAGTACGTGCTGGCTTTATTGCTCGGACATTACGTTTTTGGAAGGGCCGGCGGGCACCGCGGGGCGGATTTCGGGCTCGGCGATTTGCTTCCCCTGCTGGCCTTTATCGCCGTTTATTTTCTTGCCAACCATTTGTTTGTTTATCTTTACCTTTTACCCGGGCGGCGCCGCTACCCCCTTTTAGCCTGGGCCGACGCCTTTCGCTGGGACGCCCTCACTTATCTTTTCAGCGCTCCTTTCGGCGTGCTGATGAACCTCATCTACCAGGAGGTGGGGGCTGCCGGCTCCCTTTTGCTGTTTTTACCCGTCCTGATCGTCCAGTTTGTCTTGCGCCTTTACGTGCACGTGGAACTGGCCAACCGGGAATTGTTCGCCCTGTACCAGGTGGCTAAAAAGTTAAACGAACGGCTGGCCGTCGAGGAGATCCTGGAAATCGTGCTGAAGGAAGCGCGCCGGGTGGTGGCGTATAATTCAGGGATTGTCTACCTCTGGTCGGAAGAGCGCGGCGCCTACGTCGCGGCGGCGACGGCCGGCTCCTACGCCGAGCGCCTGCGGTACAGCACGCTCCCCAAAGGAGAAGGTTTTTTTGGCCGGGCCATGGAGAACCGGACTCCCGAAATAGTTTTCGACGTGCGCGCGGACCCCCGGTTAAGAAAGGAACCGGGGCTGCCCCAGATATTCCGTTCGTTCCTGGTTATTCCCCTGCTTGCGGAGAAAGAGACGCTGGGCGTTTTAATTATCGGTGATAAGCGGCCCCTGGCTTTTGACGAGCACCATTTGCACACGCTGGGCATTATCGGGGGACAGGCCGCCATCGCCGTAACCAACGCCCTGCTGGTGCGGCGCCTGGAGCACAGCGCCAATACCGACGCCCTGACCGGCATCTACAACCACCGGTATTTCTGTGAGCAGATCGACCGCGAGCACCGCCGGGCGAAAGACGCCGGGCGGGCCCTCGGGCTGGTCATGCTGGACGTGGATTCTTTTAAAAGCATTAACGACCGCTACGGCCACCAGGCCGGCGACGCCGTCCTTTGCGAGCTGGCGCGGATCATCGCGGGTACCGTCGGCGCAAAAGGCCTGGTGGCCCGTTACGGCGGCGAGGAGTTTGTGATTGCCCTGCCGGGGCTGGAGGAGGAGGAGTGCCTGGAGCTGGCCGAGGAAATCCGCCGGACCGTGCGCGAACATTATTTCCAGGTGGACGGGCTGCCCCGGCAGGTGCGGGTGAGCCTGGGGGTGGCCGTTTTCCCCCGGCACGCGCAAGACGTGGCGGGCCTCATCAAAAAGGCCGACCAGGCCCTTTACCTGGCCAAGGACGCGGGGAAAGATCGCGTGGTCTCCGCTTCGGCGCTGCT
>JBFLZY010000081.1:0-11657 GCA_040755975.1 Bacillota bacterium
GTGGGGATGAGCCTTTTGATCCTGGGAGCGGTCGCCATTCTGGTGATTCTCGCCTCCCCTGCCGGGATCATGGGAACCGTTCAGAAAAAGTTCGGGTTCGCCCTGCTCTCGCCGCGGAGGGAGTAGGCAAAAAAGTTAACCTTTGGAAATTCCTGTACTCTCTTGTTATTATAATTTCTTTATTAATTCTTCGGGTTAAAAAAAGACTTTACAATACCGGTGGGTGGTGACTGAATGGCTGAATATGAAAAAGTATTAAAAACAGCCCAACTGGCGAGTCCCGACTTATTTGGGAGCGCTCCTTACCGCTGGAAGGAAGTGGATCCGGAAGTTAAGGGAGAGCGGAAAGTGCTTTTCGGAATGTGCCGCATGTGTATGCAGGGCGATTGCTTAACCCTGGTGCATGTGGAGGATGGCGTTGTCGTCAAGATTGAAGGTCATCCGGGAGCTCCCCCTAACTACGGAAGCCTGTGTCCGAGGGGAAATTCGGCGGTTATGAACCTTTACAACCCTTACCGGGTCAAGGCTCCTTTGCTCCGGACCAATCCCGAAAAGGGGCTGGATGTGGACCCGATGTGGAAGGAAATCTCCTGGGACGAGGCTCTGGATATAGTTGCGGAACGGCTGAAAAAAGTAAGGGAGAAAGATCCCAGGGGGCTGGTTGTTAACGAAGGCTGGGGGCAACGGGATACCATTATCCGGGTTCCCTTTCAAAAGGCCTTTGGTACACCAAATGAAGTGGGCTCCCACGGCCCCCTTTGTACCGTCCACTACGCAACCTGCCTGGTTCACGCCAATTTCCCGGTTTCCGTGGTTGACCTGGAATACTGCCAGTACCACATTACCCTGGGCCGCTCTCTCGGGCCAAATTTTGCCACCACCGGCGGCACCCGTAAATTTGCCAAAGCCATAGAGCGGGGCATGAAGCTGGTAGTGGTTGACCCGCGCTGCTCCTACGAGGCTTCCAAGGGGGAATGGGTTCCTATCCGGCCGGGCACCGACCTGGCGTTCCTCCTGGCCATGGCGCATGTAATGTTTTACGAAATACAGAAATACGACGAATGGTTCTTGAAAAACCGTACCAACGCTCCTTACCTGATTGGTCCGGACGGTTATTATTGCCGGGATCCTGAATCCGGAAAACCGGTGCTGTGGGACCCGGTAGAGAAAACCGCCAGGCCGTGGGATGCCCGGTTCAAAGACATTGCCTTAAGCGGAACGTACACGGTGAACGGGGTTGAGTGCCGGACTGCTTTTGACGTTGTCCGGGATCAGTTTGCCCCGTATACTCCTGAGTGGGCGGAAAGAATCTGTACCGTTCCGGCGGCCACGATCAGGCGGATTGCCCGGGAATTTGTCGAGCACGCCAGAATCGGCAGCACCATAGAAATTGACGGGTTTACTTTCCCCTTCCGCCCCGCGTCGCTAAACACCGAGCGGAACGTTACAAACCACAGGGGGGGAACGTACGCTGACCTCACCGGAAAGATCATCAATATGCTGGTGGGGAACATCGAGGTTCCGGGGGGGTGCCTGGGATGCGGAAAGAGGGGGCCGGTGCTGGCCCCGGGGCCGGACGGGACCGTTATGCCCGCCTACGAAGCTGTTGGGGTTCCTTTCAAGTTTCCCCCGGACCACGTCGACATGGCCGAGTTTTATCCCCATCGACACACCGCCCCCCACCTCACGATAAAAGCCATTCTCGATCCGGAAAAGTACTATCTGGATTACCGGGTGGAAGCCTGGCTATCGGTGGGCGGAAACCCCATCAGGGCCAATGCCCAGCCCGACGTGTACGTTGAGGCTTTTAAGAAAATACCTTTTGTGGTGTCCATCGCCTATCACATGGATGAACCTACCTACCTGGCCGATGTCGTCCTGCCTGAACACAGCTTTTTGGAAAGGATGCGCGTGGTCGCCTTTTGGCCCCAGCACCAGTCTGTCTCTAACGAGACGAACGGTCTCCAGATGGTTTCGATAAACCAGCCGGTGCCGCCGGTATTCAATACCAGGCACGTGGATGAAATCTTGCTGGAATTGGCGGAAAGAATCGGCATTCTTTACGGCGAAGGGGGAGTTTACGACCAGCTGAACAGGTCCACCGATTTTATCATCGGGGACGAGGGGCTGGTGTTGAGGGAAGGCTATAAACTCGATCTGAATACAAAGTATTCCCTGGAAGAAATTTTCGACAGGCAGCTGAAAGGCTGGATTGGCGAGGGGAAAGGCCTTGATTACTTGAACAAGGTTGGATATGTGGCCCGCTGGAACTCTCCGAAAACAGGATACAATTATTACTACTTCCCGGAAGACCGGACCAGGCACGAATTTTACTTTATAAATCTTAAGAAGCAGGGAGACAGCCTGCGGGAAAATTTAAGAAAGCACCAGATCAAGTTTCCCGGGATTGACGACGAGGAGTACATCTTCGACCTGTATAAGCCGGTGCCGCACTGGGTGGAGAACTCTGAGCTGAACGCACCGGAGGAATTCGACCTCTGGGCGATTAACTGGAAAACGCCGTATTATTCCAGCGACACCGGAAACGTCACCGGAAACCCGTGGCTGGCGGAGATATACGCAAAGGACCCGTACGAGGCGGTGATTTGCGTCAATTCCGCCACCGCCCAAAAGAAAGGGCTCAAAGACGGCGATTTGGTAATTGTGGAATCGCGTTACGGAAAAATAGAGGGGCGGCTGCGTACTTCGGAACTGTTCCATCCCGACGCAGTGGGCGTCTCCGGCTGTTACGGCAGGGGTACGCCGCAATCCAACCCTCTAAACCGGAAAGGCCCTAACTTCAACACCCTTCTCCCCCTTGACGAAAAAACCCTCGACGGAGTGAGTGCGGGCCAGGAGATCGCCCCGCGCGTAAAGATATACAGGAAGGGGGAGCGCAGGTGAGGTACGCGATGGTCATTGACCTTTTGCGTTGTGTAGGGTGCAATTCCTGTACTGTTGCCTGCCGCGCCGAACACGGCACGCCGGCAAACGTTCAGTTTAACAAAATAAAAAAGTATGAGATTGGAAAATATCCCACGGCAAAAATGAAATTTCTTCCCATGCCCTGTATGCACTGTCAGTATCCGCCCTGCCTGAAAGTATGCCCGGCCGGGGCGACGATAAAGAAAGAGGACGGCATAGTACTTGTAGACGAGAACAAATGTATAGGATGCAGGGCTTGCATTGTCGCCTGCCCGTACGAGAGCCGGCATTTCCTTTGGGATATCAAGGGTTATTACCCCGGGAACCTGCCTACTCCTTACGAAGCCCTCAAGCATAAAAAATTCGACAGGGGGACGGTCGTAAAATGTAATTTCTGTGCCCACAGGCTGGAAAAAGGACGGCTTCCCGCCTGTGTGGAAACCTGCCCCGCCCAGGCAAGGTATTTCGGTGATCTGGATGATCCGGAGAGTGAAGTTTCCAGGCTGATCGCCCTGCACAGGGGAACCGCCTTCAGGCCGGAGTTGGGGACGGAACCTTCTGTGTTCTACATAAAGGGTTGAGGAGGTGAAGCTCTGTTGAACTTGATTGTTGTCACGGCGGCCGCAATTTTGACGGCAGCAGGCTTGATCGCCTATCTTGTGCAGCTCAGGTCCGGTCTGACCGCTACAGGGCTCCACGACAGGTTTACCTGGGGATTGTACATCCAGGGGTTCTTTTTCTTCTCCGCCCTGGCCGCAGGCATGCTTGTTTTTATTGCGCTGGTGACCTTGTTTTCGGCGAGCCGTTTTTGGCCGCTGGCGAGAATGTCCTCGGCGGTTTCCTTCAGCTGCCTGATTGCCGCGGGGATTATGCTCTGGGCAGATTTGGGAAAGCCCTTCCGGGTATTTAGAATCCTCTTCAGCAACAACTTCTCTTCGCCGATGACCTGGGATTTTTACACCCTTCTTTTGTGCGTTTTGTTAAACCTGGTGTACCTTAGCGGCGTTGTCGGCACCGGCCTGCGGGCCGCCGCGTGGTCGGTGATCTGCCTCGCTGCCGCCCTTGTTTTTATTATGGTGCACACCCTGTTTTTCTTGTCCAGAGAAGGGGCCGGCTTCCGGTCGCAGCCTTTCCTGGCGCTGGATACGCTCGTACAGAGCCTCTGGGGCGGGCTGGCGGCAGTCAACCTGGTTGCGGCCGTATCCGGCCTGGCCGAAAAGAGCCTGCTGGCAGCCCTTCTTGTTTTCACGGTTGCCGCTCCCATGCCGTTAATCGGTTCGTCTATTGCGGCGGCCACCGGCGCAAAGGACAAAACGCACCAAAACCAAAGCAAGAAGTTTATTTTGTTGCATCTGTTCATCCTGGCCGTGTTGCTCGCCGTCGTTGCGGAGAGAAAGATCGATCTGGCGGGTTCGGCGGCAGCGGCCGTGGCGGTCCTGGTGCTCCTCGCCGTTTTTCTGGAAAAAGCCCACCTCGTGGGGCGCTACCAGCATAACCCGACGCTGCCCCTTCCCTTCAGCCTCTTTGAAGAAGCGCCGGCCTACCGCCCGACTTACGTCGAGTGGATGGTTGCCGTCGGCAGCGGCGGTTTATGTTTACTGCTCAGTGTGGTCATTATCGGCATTCTGGAGCACGTGAGGTGACCGGCTTGCCCCGGGAACAGTTTTTCGACGGCGTTTTAATGGCGAAGGCGGCAGGATTGAGAGCGGGGATCTACGCCTTGCTGGCGGGGATTTTCGGGAGCCTGCCGGACAAAAGCTTTGTTGCAAAAATAAAAGGTCAGGAATTCCGGTATTTCCTAAACCTCTTCTCCGAAATAAACGAGAAGAAATTCCGGGCGGGAGCCGATTGCCTGAAGTCGTTTCTCTCCGGGATAGAACACCGGCGGGACGAGGATGTTCTGAGCGAACTGGCCGTTGACTGGACGAGAATTGCGAGAGCACCGGTAAATGCGGAGTTACGGGCGCCGTACGAGGGTTTGTACAAAAACAGGGAAGCAGTGCCGTCGTGCATTCTCGAGGTAAAGAATTTTTACCGGCGGGCCGGCCTTCTACCTGATCAGTCCGTCCAGGAGTCCCCTGATTTTCTCGGCATCGAGCTCGATTTTATGAAGCAACTGTGCCTTCGGGAGCAGGCCCAGTGGCTTTCCGGAGACGAAGGCGCCGCCGCTACGGTCTTGACGGAGGAAAGATTTATAGCGGACCATCTGGGATCCTGGGTGGGCGATTATTGCCTGCAGGCCGGGAAACATGCGGTAACGGGATTTTACCGGGGATGCCTGTTAATTTTGGAGGCGCTCGTTGAGGCCGAGAAGAAGTTTCTCCAGGAACAGGCCAGGAAACTCCGGTAGAAAGGAGTCGCCTTGAAAAAAATCGCCTTGCTGACCAGCGGGGGGGATTCCCCGGGCATGAACGCCGCCATCCGGGCAGTGGTGCACAAGGCCGTTTGTCACGGCGTGGAAGTAGTCGGCGTAAGGCGCGGCTTCGCGGGACTGGTTGAAGGAGACATGGAGCCGCTGCACCCGGGCACGGTGGCCCACATCATCCACCGCGGCGGGACGATCCTGCAGACGGCGCGCTCGGAAGAGTTCGCCACACCGGCCGGGCGCGCCCGCTCCTGGGAAAACGTCAGCCGCTCCGGCATCCAGGGCCTGATCGTAATCGGCGGCGACGGATCTTTTAAGGGAGCGTACGCCTTCTTTAAGGAATACGGCCTTCCTGTGGTAGGCATCCCGGGAACGATCGACAACGACATCAGCGGCACCGACTACTCCATCGGCTTTGACACGGCGGTCAACTCGGTCATCGAAGCGATAAGCAAAATCTGGGATACCGCAACATCGTACGTCCGTACCTTTGTCGTGGAAGTGATGGGCCGGGACACCGGCCACATCGCCCTGGCCGCGGGGCTGGCGGCGGGCGCCGACTTCATCCTCATTCCGGAGCAGCCCTTCAAAATCGAAGATATTTGCGATGACCTGTGCCGGGGACGCAAAAGAGAAAAACTCCCCCGCGTGATTGTGGTAGCCGAGGGAGCGGCCGGCGGCCAGGAAATCGGCAGACAGATCAGGGAGCGGACCGGCCTGGAGACAAGGGTCACCGTCCTCGGCCACCTGCAGCGGGGGGGCACGCCCACCGCCTTCGACCGCATCCTGGCCAGCCGCCTCGGCGCCAGAGCGGTGGATCTGCTCGTTTCCGGCGTTGCGGGCAAGATGGTGGGGATGGTAGCGGGCCAGATCGTAGAAAGTGATCTGGAAGAGGTGCTTGTCCAGAAAAAGCAGATAGATCTCGATATGTACCGTTTGGTCGGGGTGTTGTCCAGGTAATCCGGCACCACGGGGCAGGCTGGACCCGTCGGTGAATCCCGTTAATGCAAAACCTTAGAGGAAATGTTTAATTTTTGAGCAGTATTGCTAAATAATTTGGCATTATAGTTATTTTTTTCGGTATTAAGTGGGCTAAAATTCTGGCGCTGCCCTGTTGGCACGCCTTTTGCTTTAAGAACAAGTTAAACGAAACGGAGGAAAGGGAGGAATCCAGGATAAAATTGGATGATTCGCTTGATCGGGTCAAGTTAAAAGAGATGCTGAAAAAAATGCTCGAAATCCGTCACTTTGAAGAACAGGTCAATGATCTTTACAGAAAAGGGATCATGCCGGGCCTCGCCCACCTCTACAACGGGGAAGAGGCCGTGGCGGTGGGCGCCTGTTCGGCTTTGGCGCAAGACGATTACATCACCAGCACCCACCGCGGGCACGGACATCTGATCGCCAAAGGTGGCCGGTTGAAATTCATGATGGCGGAGATCCTTGGAAAAAAGACCGGGTACTGCAAGGGCAAGGGTGGTTCCATGCACATTGCCGACTTTGACCTGGGTATTTTGGGCGCCAACGGCATTGTGGGCGGAGGCTTTGCCATTGCCGTCGGCGCCGCCCTGTCTTCCAGGCTGCTGGGGCAGGGCCGGGTGACCGTCTGCTTTTTCGGCGACGGGGCCACAAATCAGGGTTCCTTTCATGAATCTGTAAACCTGGCCTCGGTCTGGAAGCTGCCGGTGGTATTTGTATGCGAAAACAACCTGTACGGGATTTCGGTTGCCCAGTCCCGGCACCAGGCCATCAAGGACATTGCGGTCAGGGCCCAGGCTTACGGCATCCCCGGTGTGATCGTGGACGGCATGGATGTACTGGCCGTCTACGGGGAAGTGAAAAAGGCCGTCGACCGGGCGCGTGAGGGGGGCGGCCCTACCCTGGTGGAATGCAAGACGTACCGTTTCGGCGGGCACCATGTCGGCGACCCCGGCAACGGAATAGTCTACCGAACGAAGGAAGAGATGGATGAATGGAAGGAGCGCTGCCCCATCAGGCGCATGCAGGGGTATTTGCTGGAAAAAGGGGTTATGACCCAACAGGAGATCGACGAAATGGAGGAGGAAGTCATTAAAGAAGTCCAGGAAGCGGTTGATTTCGCCGTTAACAGCCCTTTCCCCGATCCGGAAGAACTTACCGAGGATTTATACGCTTAGGAGTTGATCGCATGCGGGAAATATCCTATGTTGAGGCAATCAGGGAAGCCCTCCGTCAGGAAATGGAGCGTGACGAGAGGGTTATTGTCATGGGCGAGGACGTTGGTCGGTACGGGGGAATTTTCAAAGTAACCAGCGGTCTGTGGGAACAATTCGGGGACGAAAGAGTGCGGGATACGCCGATTTCGGAAGCCGCCATCACGGGGGTTGCCGTGGGGGCCGCCGCCACCGGCCTGCGCCCGGTGGCGGAGTTAATGTTTATGGATTTTGTAACCATTGCCATGGACCAGCTGGTCAACCAGGGAGCCAAAATGCGGTATATGTTCGGCGGCAAGGCGAAGGTTCCCATGGTGCTGAGGACCAACATGGGCGCGGGGCGGAGCTCCGCCGCCCAGCACTCCCAGAGCCTCCAGGCGTGGGTTGCCCACGTGCCGGGGCTGAAAGTGGTCATGCCCTCAGACCCTTACGACGCCAAGGGACTGCTTATTTCAGCAATTCGCGACGACAACCCGGTAGTCTACCTTGAGCATAAATTCCTGTACCCGGTGAAAAGCCATGTGCCTGAAGAAATCTATACCGTTCCCATTGGCAGGGCGGAGGTAAAAAGAGCCGGCAGGGACGTTACCATTGTGGCCACCTCGATGATGGTCCGCAAAGCCCTGAAAGTGGCCGAAATTTTGAGCAAGGAAGGCATCGAGATAGAGGTTGTCGACCCGCGGACGCTGTCCCCGCTGGATAAGGAAACAATTGCCCGGTCGGTGATGAAGACGGGGCGCGCAATCGTTTCGGACGAGGGGTGTACATCATACGGGGTCGGCGCCGAAATCGCCGCGGTGATTATGGAAGAGGCTTTTGACTACCTGGATGCCCCCGTCCGGAGGGTTTGCGCCCCGGACGTTCCGATACCGTTCAGCCCCGCGCTTGAAAAAATGGTGACGATCAGCGAAGCTGAACTGATTGCGGCAGTGAGAGAAATAGTTTAGGGGGACGGGGAGATGGCCGTAGAAATAATTATGCCCCAGCTGGGCTTGACGATGACCCACGGGACCGTTACGAAGTGGTTGAAAAAAGAAGGGGACCCGGTCCGCAAGGGCGAGCCGGTTGTCGAGATCATGAGCGATAAGGCCAGTTTTGAGGTTGAAGCTCCTGCCGACGGGGTTTTGTTGAAGATAGCCGTTCCCGAAGGAGAGGTCGTTCCCATTGCCACGGTCATCGGGTATATCGGTCAGGCGGGCGAAAAGGTGGACGGCCCGCAGGCTGATGTTTTCCGGCCGGAACCGGGCCGTGCGGACGGGGAGCTCCGGGACGAGGAAGCAAAGGCTGGCGGGGTTCCACCTCTGGAAGAGAAGGAAGAAATCCGGGGAGAGCGGTTGTTCGTATCTCCCAGGGCCAGGCGGGCGGCCAGGGAGCACGGGCTGTCCGAAGAGGATTTGCGAAAAATCGCCGGCTCGGGACCGCACGGCAGGATCAGGGAAAAAGATGTCCTGGCCAGGGTGACGCCTCTGGCGCGCCGGGTTGCGGAGGCCCATGCCGTAGATCTGAGCGGAATCCGGGGAACGGACCTGGGCGGCAAAATTACCAGGCAGGACGTGCTGGAGAAAATAAAGGAAGCCGAAAAAGCGCAAGACATCGGGGAAGCCGGTCCGGGCATCCCCATTTTAAAGGTTGTTCCTCTGGCGGGCGTGCGCAAAATCATCGCCGAAAGAATGAGCCAGAGCGCCTTTACCAAGCCGCACGTAACCCTGACAACCGAGGTGGACATGACCGAAATGCTCTCTTTGCGCAAGCAAATCAACGATGCTTCCACAGACGCCGGAGTCATCTCGGTCACCGATATTATTGTCAAAGTATGCGCGCTGGCCCTGGAAAGGCACCCCGAGGTTAACGCCGCCCTGGAAGGAAACGAGATAAAACTGCTGGCCCGGATCAACATCGGGATCGCGGTGGCTACAGACCGCGGGCTGGTTGTTCCCGTGGTCAAGGAAGCCAACCGAAAGGCCCTCGGGCAGATTTCGAGGGAAGCCAGGGATCTGATCACCAGGGCCAGGGAAGGGAAGTTGAAGCCGGACGAACTGCAGGGGGGGACATTTACTGTCAGCAACCTGGGAATGTACGAAATTGACGCCTTTACGCCCATCATCAACCCGCTGGAAAGCGCCCTTCTAGGGGTAGGCCGCCTGGTGAAAAAACCGGCGGTGAGGGAAGATGAAATAACCGTCAGGACAATGATGATCTTAAGCCTCTCCTTTGATCACCGGGTTCTCGACGGCGCTCCCGCCGCGGCTTTCTTGAGGACGGTAAAGCAGGTGCTGGAAAATCCCCTCCGGCTGATTACGGGGGTGTAGCCATGGACTTTGACGTGCTGGTTATCGGCGGAGGACCCGGTGGGTACGTGGCGGCCATCCGGGCGGCCCAGCTGGGGGCGAAGACAGCCCTGGTGGAAAAAGAAGAGCTGGGGGGGACGTGTTTAAACCGCGGCTGCATACCCACCAAGGCGCTGCTTGCTGCTTCCGAAAAGGTGGCGGAAATAAAGCAGGCGGAAAAGTTCGGTATTTCTGTTTCAGGGTTAAAGGTAGACTTTGAACGGATGATCGAGCGGAAAAACGCGGTGGTCAACCGGTTGCGCGGCGGCGTGAACTTTCTTTTACAGAAGAATAAGGTCAAGGTTTTTAAAGGAACGGCCGGGTTTTTGGATGGCCGCACCGTTCAGATCAGCCGGGGCGGGGAAAACGAAAAGGCCACTGCCGCCAAAATTATTATCGCCACCGGTTCGGTGCCCAGGAGGCTGAACATACCGGGAAATGCGGAGGGTGTGTTGGACAGCGACGACGTTCTCAACCTCCGGGAACTTCCCGAAAGTCTGGTTATCATCGGGGGAGGCGTAATCGGGGTTGAGTTTGGCAGCATATTCAGCAACCTGGGGACGAAGGTAACCATCGTCGAGATTATGGACCGCATCCTGCCGCAGGTGGACCGGGAGCTTGCCGGCCTCCTGCTGAACCAGTTGAAAAAGAAGGGGATAACGGTACTTACGGGAAGCAAGGTGGAGGAGGTAAGAAAAGCAGGGAGCCGGAACGTTGTGCTGGTGTCCCGTGGCGGCAGCGCCGGAGCGGAAGTCGTCGCCGACAAGGTTCTGGTTGCGCCCGGAAGGGTTCCCTTTGTAGAGGGGCTCAACCTGGAGGCGGCGGGCGTGGCCTGGAGCCGGGAAGGGATTGCCGTATCCGAAGACCTTACCACGAGTATTGATCATATATATGCCATCGGTGACGTTACCGGGGGCGTTCAACTGGCTCATCTTGCTTCCGCCCAGGGTATTCGCGCCGCCGAACACGCTGCGGGCAGGAAAAGTTATATTTCGATGAAATACGTTCCTTCCTGCATCTATACCGATCCGGAAGTGGCTTCGGCCGGGTTTACGGAAGAAGAGCTCCAGCAGAAAGGGATTGCCTACAAGGCGGCCAGGTTTCCCCTTCAGGCCAGCGGGAAGGCCCTGGCCATGGGTTATGAGGAAGGGCTCGTGAAGATCCTTTATGATCCTGAGTTCGGTGAGGTGCTTGGCGTGCATATGGTTGCCCCCCGGGCTACGGATATTATTGCCGAAGCGGTGCTGGCAATGCGGGCCGAACTGACGGTGGCGGAGATCGCAACCACCATCCACGCCCACCCCACCTTATCCGAGGCGTTGCTGGAAGCCGCCCACGTAGCCCACGGGACGCCGATCCACTCGGCTTGAAGAAACGCCGCCTGCAGGCTGTAGGGATAGACCCCCATGCCGCTTTTTTGCGACACCAACAGGGGATGAAAACTTCCGGCCCGCCGTTCGATTTGCTAGGAGCGACCCGGCACTCACCGGTAATCGGGTTACTTCGACATCAGGCAGGGCGATCTGGAACAGTAGGGCATTCAAAACGAACTACCAGTGAGTGCCGGGCTAAAGGCGCCGGTAACGAGACACGGCGCAGGTAAGGTCAGCGAACCGGCAGCGCGAATCGCGCAGATAACAGGGTGCGAAAAAAGCATCGGCAACGCCAGAAGAGATTGTAACGATAGAAAACTAATGAACCGTGCGGTATTCAAGCAGCGCTGCCTGGTTCGCTCCGAACCAAGCCCCGGCACTCAGCTTCATGCTAGCGCTTCAGTCTTGCACCAAACCTTCCGGAAAGGCTGAGTGCCGGGTCGGCCCGCAGCATCGGAGCGACGGCAAACGAACG
>JBFLZY010000082.1:0-11564 GCA_040755975.1 Bacillota bacterium
GTTTCCTTGGCCGCCAGCGTGCCGTCTTTCCGGACGCCAAGCTTCATCCGGATGTACATCGGCACCCGCGGCAGGCCAGCCTGAAAATCCTCCTCGCGGGTATTGACCATTTTCACCGGCCGCCCCGTTTCTCTGGCCAGGAGGGCGCAAAGGGCGTGCAATTTATACTCCAGCTTGCCTCCGAAGGCCCCCCCGATGGGCATCTGGATGATCCGGAGTTGATCTTCCCGGATCCCCAAGGCACGGGCGTAAGTGATTCGCCCCAGCGTGGGCGACTGCATGGGAATCCATAAAGTAACCCGGCCGGAAGTATCAGCCTGAGCCACCGCCGCGTGGGGTTCAAGATAACCCTGGTACTGCAAAGGTGTATAAAAGGTTTCCTCCACAATGACGGCTGCCTCGCGAAATCCACCGGTGACGTCGCCGCGGGAAAACTCTAGCTGGTGCGGAATGTTGGACGGCTGGTCCTCGTGAATTCGCGGTGCCTCCGGTTGCATGGCCTCCCGCGGGTCGAAAACGGCCGGCAGTTCCTCGTATTCTACCTTGATTAACTCCAGGGCTTCGGCGGCAGTATCCGCATCCGTGGCCGCCACCACCGCCACTTCGTCGCCTATATAGCGTACCTTTTTACCGGCCAGCAGCTGTTCGTCAAGAACGGGCTGACCAGCCACGGAATAGCGGGGAAAAAGTCTATCCCGGCCTGTAATCACTGCCCGGACACCGGTCAGTTTTTTCGCCCGGGAAGAATCAATATTGAGGATCCGGGCGTGGGCCAGCGTGCTCCTTAAGACCGCTCCGAAGAGCATGCCGGGGAGCTTTAAGTCAGCTGCATAGGCAAGTGTTCCGGTTACTTTGTCCAACCCGTCAATCAGCGGAAGATTCTGGCCGATCAATTCTTTCGCCAACGCCCGTGACCTCCTTTCGGCCGCTTAACCGGGCCGCTGCCTGCCGCACAGCTTCCGGAATCCGAACGTACCCCGTACAGCGGCACAGGTGTCCAATCAACGCTTCTTTAATTTCCTGTTCGGTGGGGTGGGGACACTGCGCCAACAGAGCCCAGGTGGCCATAATTAAACCGGGGGCGCAAAAGCCGCACTGCACGGCCCCCGCCTGCACAAACGCCTCCTGAATGGCGCGCGCCCTCTCGTCATTACGCAGCCCTTCGATCGTGGTCACTGCCTCTCCGTCTGCGTCTACCGCCAGAACCAGGCAGGCGTTTACCGGCTGGCCGTTTAGAAGCACCACACAGGCCCCACATTCGCCACTGTCGCATCCCTTTTTCGCCCCGGTCAGGCCTATTTCTTCGCGTAAAAGATCCAGAAGGGTTTGCCCGGCTTTTACCTCTCCTTCCCAAAGAGCCCCATTCACGAGCAATTGAATATGTTTTTTCATCTCCTAATCCCCCTGGTGCTCTCTTCAAAAGCTTCACAAGCTTCCAGGATTACAGCGCGGGCAACCTGCCGCCGGTAAACAGACCAGAAACCTTTTCCCCCGGTAGCTTGCATTTCTCTCTCGAGAGCGCCAATCACTGCGGTTGCGGCGCCCTCGGCCCCATCATCTAAAGAGATATTTGAAAAAACACGCGGCCAGAGGTTAGCTCCCCCGAGAACCAGGCGGACATTATGCCTGTTCGTCCCTTTTTGGTCGTGGACGATCCAAAGAGCCGCCAGATACGCCCGGCCCATGCTCTTCTCCGCCCAGCGGCGGTAACCGTACCTGACCGGGGGGGAAATCGGCACGGATACACCGGTCAGGAGCGCGCTGTGCCCGAGCCTGCCGGACAGAGAACGCAATTCTTGCACATCTGCTTCGATATTCCCTGCCGCGGTTGTTATTTTCACTCTCGCCCCGAGGGCAACCAGAGGGACCAGCAAGTCCGCGCCGGGATTTTTACTGCCCAGATTGCCTCCTACCGTTCCCCGGTTTCTAATTTCTGGTGAACCAACAGCGCGGGCTGCTTCGGCCAGAACGGGCAGATGGTTGACTACAAGCTCGTTACCAGCGAGTTCGCTCAAGGTGGTGACGGGCCCCAGAAGAAGATAGTTATCTTCCAAAGTAATCCCCTTGAGCTGACCGATCCTCTTGATGTCAATCAGGACCAGCGGAGCAGCCTTTTTATAACGGTTCGGGCGAATTTTTGGCAGAAGATCCGTTCCGCCCGCGAGAACCCTGCCCCAGGGCCGGTTTTCGATCAGGGCCTGCAATGCTTCTTGAACGCTTTTTGCGCGAACATATCCTTTAATCATCTTTCGCCACCCCCGCTTTTCACGCCGGCAACGAGTCTCGGGAAGGTAATGCTACTTCACGTAATACCGCATCTCCAGCGTCGTACAACCAAAGGGAATGCTGTACGGGCCGTGTTTCATTCCCGGCGGGCGGCAGGCGTACATCCCTTCGGTGTAGGTTTCCTTTTTATTGAGATCGATCAGGCTGCCCTTTAAAATGTAGACCTCTTCCCAGAAATCGTGAACCAGGACTTCGTTAGTGGTCATTCCGGGCGGAAACTTAAGCAGCCTGGTGTAGGAACCGGTTTCCGGATCGCGGCTTAAAATCTTCTCGATAATTCCTGCTTGCGCTCCTTCCACCTGTCGCCAGCCAAGGTTCAAATCGGGATCAAAGAATTCCAGTTCAGGCTTCGCCATAATCGCTTTTCCTCCCAACCAGGAAATTTTTTTTAACCTACGACAGGAAATCTTTGCCATGAAAGCCCTGGGTAAGATAAGGGAACCTTGCTTTAGCAAATCAGCCATTTTCTTTGAACCAGTCAATTAAATGCACGGAATAACCGCAGTAGAGTGTTTTTCCGCGGATTTCGTCTACCAGTTCCATTTCAAAACGGGGGCTGAAGGCAATTTCACCTTTGGTGGCCACCGTCCCGGAATAAATGACCGTTCCGGCAAGCTGCCCTCCCACCAGCGGGCGGACCAGCGCCAAAAGGTCCCGGGGTGTTAAAAGGGCGGAGAGCCTGGCCTTCTGGTATACCTTTTCCCGCTGTCCATTAACCCAGGCGCACAGGATAATGTCGTCCCAGTGATCCTCAACGTCTGCAAGACGCCACACGGCGCGGGAGATAAAGTTTGGATACATTTGCTTGGCCTTTAAGATGCTGGTTACTTCCAGCTTACGATCGGTGTGATCGCTCCCGGCGGCCACGTAAATTTCATTTTCCCCCACCAGGAGAACGTATTCAGCCTCCCCGGTGTTATCGGTGTCGGCCACCTCAAGATAATCACCCGTGGTAATCAGGTTTGCCGGCTTGGGGAAAAAAGTGGGCGTCTTGTCCGGAGCCGGTACTCCCAGCGCCTTTAATTCCTCAATATGTTTGCGCACTTCCCCCTGGTTGCGCCCGGCGTAACCGGCGTTAATGATTTTCGCAACAGTAAATTCAATCCTCCGGTCGAAACGGCCGTCGATAAACAATTCCAGAGTTTGTTGCGCCACATTGCACCTCCCTCCCCGTTAATTATCCCCGCATAAACGGTATCAGGTTTTTTAGAATAAAGTTTTTAAAATCAATGGTAAAAAATGACTGCCTTTTGTCTTAAAAGAAACTAAATAGTGAGAACGCGATCTTTTAAAGCCGTAAACTCTTCCCTTGCCCTGGCCACGATTTCGGGGTAGATCTCGGCCTGCAGGATGGTTTCCCGTTCGGCAGCGCTGGCCACCACCGTGCCCCACGGATCGATCACCTGGCTGCGGCCAATGAAGGCTTTCCCACGGCTAGCTCCGGCGCAGCAGCAGGAGAGGAAATAACACTGGTTCTCGATTGCCCGCGTCCGGTTGAGGAGCAGCCAGTGTTCCACCCGGGGGTAAGGCCAGGCGGCGCAGTTCAAAATGATTTCCGCCCCCCGGTCGACCAGGCGCCGGAAAAGCTCCGGAAAACGCAGGTCGTAACAAATGCTCAAGCCCACTTTGCCAAACGGGGTTTCGACGGCAACAATCTCTTTCCCGGGGGAAAGCACTTTCCGTTCCTCGGACCCGTAGCCAAAAAGGTGGATTTTGCGGTAGGCGCCAAGGATATCCCCCGCGGAACCGATCAAAACAGCGGTGTTGTATAATTTATCGCCGTCCCGCTCGACAATACTTCCCCCAAAAATGTATGCCTGCAGTTCCCTGGCTCTGGCGGAAAGGCGGGAAACCGTTTCCCCGGCCAGCGTTTCACTTTCCTCTCCGTAACGATCGAAGGAAAAGTATCCAACGTTCCAGATCTCCGGCAACAAAATCAGCTCCGCGCCCCGCACCTGAGCCAGCAGGCCCTCTACCCGGGAGATCCGGTCTTGTTTTGTTTCCTCGTCTTTGATGGCCAGTTGGATAAGGGCAATTTTCATCGGGCCGGCTCTCCTTTTCTAATAATGCAACCCTTCGCAAACCACAATCTAAAAAACATTTTCCGCAAGAAAAGGCTTATTTCCTTTAGTTAAAATCACCCAGGAAAATGGGAACCGGCCCTTCCATGTGAACGGCGTCGTGCGGGCAGAGGGAGGCGCATAACCCGCAGCCGTCGCATTTGCCGGGATCGACTTCCGCTTTCTTTTTACCCCCGTCATCGTGATAGGTGATCGCGTTGTAGAAACACCAGTGCTGACACTCCAGGCAGCCCGTGCACTTATTCTGATCAACAATAGAAACGGCCCGGCTTTCCCGGTCGACTTTGTCCCAGGTAAGGATCTGCCGGAGGGTGATTCCCCGCATCTCCTGGATGCTTTGGTAGCCCATCCTTCCCATAAAACCTTCCAGCCCTTTGAGAAAGTCCTCGATCTTCTTGTATCCCCGCGGACTGTACATAAGGGCGGTGCAGGTCTGGACGGTGGAAGCGCCCACCATAATCGCCTTCGCCACATCCGGCCAGTTCCATATGCCGTTGGTGGCCGAAATGGGAATGTCGATTTCCCTGGCGATTTTGGCCACCCATTTGAGCATGATCGGGCGCATCCAGGGGCCGTTTACGCCGGCGAAAGTGGAGTGGAGGAGGGGGCGTCCGGTCTCCAGGTCGATTTCCAGCGCGGGAAAACGGTTGATGGCGGTAACTCCGCTGGCTCCGGCTTCCTGCACTTTACGGGCCACTTTGACGGGATCCACCGCTTCGGCCGTAAGTTTTACAAAAACGGGGATTTTGACCGCTTCAAACACCGTTTTCGTCACCTGTGCAGCGGCATCGGGATCACTTCCCAACTCCTGACCGCTCTTATAACCCAAATCCCGGGGATGCGGGCAGCCGAAGTTAAGCTCCAGCATGTCCACACCGGTGGCCTCTACCTGCTGCGCCAGCGAAGCCCAGGTCTCCAACGTGCTCCCGGAAATGCTGCCCACAATGACGGTATCGTGTTCGTGGCAGTATTTCACCGCTGCTTTCAGTTCTTCCGCCCATTCTTCCGGAGGATGGGTAGCCAGAAATTCACACGAATAATTGGAAAAAACATGCGGCCAGCCGCGTTTATGCAGAACGGTAAACCGGGGGGAAACGTATTTTTGCAGCTTTGGTTCGCAGGTAACCGTTTTGGCTACAATCCCCCCCGCCCCGGCGTCGACGCATTTTTTCATGTAGGCGGCGTCTTTAGTCGGTGTGGCGGAAGCGACGACAATGGGATTTTTAAATCTTTTTCCACAGACCTCGACACTTAAATCCGGCATTGAAAAACGACGACCTCCTCCAAAAACAAGTGCTCCGGTTCTTTCTTCATCTGGAAATTGATTTCCTTAATAGTTAATTGTTCGCTATCTTGAATTCCGGCCGAAATCTGATTTATTTATCTCGCAAAAATTGTGCCATTTACAACGGAGCGAGCCTCCTTAAAAAAACAAACATTTTCAGCCCCCTTGAGGAAGAAAAAATTCTCATTCTGATAATTTCTCAAATTACCACAATGAGAATTATCACTTCAGTTTGTTAGACTAACGCGGGCAACTCTGCGGAATTATGCATGGTTATGGGAATTACGCGGATAAAGGTAAGCTATGAGGAAAAAGAGGAAAGGCGGAGAAAAACGATCAAAGGATTGATGTGTAGATATGTTAAGGATGAAAACATTCCGGGGAAAAAGAAAAAAATGAGGAAAAGAAAAGGGCCGGACCAGGACGGGTTTTAATGCTCTTCGCCGATTTCCCTGAGCCTGCGGTACAAAGTGGCCCGGCTGATTCCCAGGTAACGGGCGGCCTTTTCTTTGCCCTCGGTGGAGTTGCCGAAACGGTCCAAAGCTTCTAGGATGGCCTTTACTTCCATCTCCTTCAGTTTACTTTTACCCGTTTTGGGTGGCTGGCTTTCTTTGTCCGGATTCTTTTTTTCGCCCCTGTTGGTATTCTCTATGGTTTCAGTTTCTGCTGAAGCAGCAAAAATACGCCTGGGAAGGTGCTCCACGCCTATTTTTTGCCCCGGTTCGCTCATGTTGATGGCGTATTCAAGGGCATTTTGAAGTTCGCGCACATTGCCGGGCCAATGATAAGTGGTCAGCAGCTCTATAGCTTCCCCGGCCAACTCCTGGCGGCTGCGATTCATTTTCAAACTATACTTGGTAAGGAAATGGTCAATTAATAAAGGTATATCCTCCCTTCGTTCCCTTAAAGGGGGAATCAAAACGGGGATAACGTTGAGCCGATAAAACAGATCCCCTCTAAACTCGCGCCTTTCCACCATCTCCTCCAGATTCCGGTTGGTGGCGGCGATAATCCGGACGTCAATGGGGATGGATTTTGTCCCGCCCACCCGTTCAATACACCGGTTTTCCAGCACCCTCAATAATTTACTCTGCAAGTGCAATGGCATATCCCCGATCTCGTCAAGAAACAGGGTCCCTCCCCTGGCCAGCTCGAACTTGCCCGGTTTGCCGCCTTTTCTGGCGCCGGTAAAAGCCCCGTCCTCATAACCAAACAGCTCACTCTCCAAAAGCGCCTCCGGAATGGCGCTGCAATTAATCGCCACAAAAGGGCCGCCGGCCCGGTAACTGGCGTTATGAATGGCTTGGGCAAACAATTCTTTGCCGGTGCCGCTTTCCCCGCAAATCAGAATCGTGGAATCAGTTAAAGCGGCGCGGCTTAATCTGGACTTAATTTCCAGCAGCGGCTCGTTCCGGGTCTGGATGTCGTCGAAAGTATAATGCAAAGTTTCTCCAATCAACTTCGCGCTGTAAGATTGCACCTCGCTCAGGCTCCGGAACGAAACGGTTACCCCGCGCACCTCCTGCCTTTCGGAAGTCAGCACCGGGGAGACGGTAGCCAGAAAGTAGCGTTTCTGGCGTTTCTGCTGGTAACAAACTTCGGTTTCCAACCCCTTTTTCCGGGAAATTAGTTCAGCAATCGGCAGATCTGGAAACAACTCAGTTAAAAATTTGCCGAGGACGTGAGGGGATTTGATTCCCAGCAAATTCGCCGCTGAATAATTGAAATGGGTGATGCGGCCCGCTTCATCCGTGGCGATGATTCCTTCGTGAATGGAGTTCACCACGTTGTCGTACCGTTTCAACAAAACGTTCAGCTCGTCACGGATATTGCGTTCGCTTAAGGCGCTCCCGATTAAAAGGCACATGTGTTCGAGAAAAAGCATTAATCTTTTTTCGCTTTCCAGTACCTTTTGGCGCTGATTTTCGTCGATGGCCACGAGGCAAAAACTACCTAAGATTTGACCTTCGACTTTGATCGGGTAAGCCACCACGGCGTAGTGAGGACAGCTTCCGTAACGTGTGCAGGGAGCGCACTCCGCGCACTGGCCGCTCCGGCGGGCGATCAACGGCTGTCCGGTGGCCAGGAGGCGCCCGGTCAGGCTCCCCTCGTTGTAGCGGTTGCCCACTTCGACGTACGTTTCGCCGGTTCCGGCCACGATGTTCCGGGAGGCGTCGAAAACCATTACCTCAACCCCGATTACGCTTGCAATAGCATGCACGACTTCTTGCACAAACTCTTGAATAGAAGTCAAGGTTAATTTCATAAAGTAATCACCTGCGCGAATTTAGCTATTGGAAGACCGGGTAATATTCTTATAATAAAATTCGCTAAAATACCCCAAAATCCTTTCGTCAATTGATTTTCCCGGCTATTGAATATAGATATAGATTACATTATAATGGAAGCAAGGGGGGAGGCAAGAGCGTAAACGTAATGCCGTTGATCAGTGAATTTTCCGGGATAAAAATTTACATGTATTTTCAGGACCATAATCCACCCCATATTCATGCACGCTACAGTAATTTTTCAGCTCTTCTGGAGATTTCACAAGGAAATATGATCGCAGGGAGTTTCCCCAAAGAAATTAAAGGAAAAATCAAAAAATGGACTGTGCTGCATAAAGAAGAATTAATGAATAACTGGCAAAAAGCACAAAAGGGTGAAAAACTCCAGAAAATTAAGCCGTTGGAGTAGGAAGATCGAATGGGAGGTTTATTATGTTTGATAAAAACGTAAAAAGCGTTTTGCACGAAATAAAGAGCGTTTACCCGATCTACGATTACCATTTAATTTTGGAATTTGACGAGGGAGAGTACAGAGTTGCCGATTTGCGCCCGTTTTTAAAGGGGCCCGTATTCGAACCCTTAAAGGATCGCAAATTTTTCAAACTGGTCAAAGTAGATCCAGAGGCGGGCACAATTGTTTGGCCCAATGAGGCGGATCTCGACCCCGACGTGTTGTACGCGCAAAGTGTCCCGCTTGTGCTTCCCAACGTTTCCGGGCAATAACCGGAAAAAGCAGGCCCACAAAAGGCAATCGGCTGTTATCCCGCGCTTCCGGAGCAATAATGAGGCCCCGTTACCCGTAAACCCAAAGCTGGTTGCGGGGATGGGGCCTCAGACTATCCCTTGTTCTACTACTCGCAAAACAGCCCCTGTCCTGTCGTTCGTTTGCTACCGCTCCGACGCCCCCGGCAAATCGAACGTGGGCTGGCAGTTTACATCTACCCTTATGCCGCTATAAAGCGGCATAAGGGCCTAATTAATGGCAATTCTAACCGCAGTTCATTATCGCAGCTTAACTCTTCCCGCTAACAAAAGCCCGGCGGCCATCCACCTCACCGTCAGCATTGCTACTTTCCCCAGCTTCACTTCTTCCCCGCCAGCGTAAGCCCCCGGCGGTAGGCGTTCAGGTTTAATTCCGCCGCGGCGCCGGAAAAGCGGCGCCGGATGGTTTTTTCCAGGGATTCCGCCCCGACGATGCCGGTTAAGGCCACAATGGCGCCTAAGGAGACCAGGTTGGCCGCCCCCGCCCGGCCGAGTTCGCGGGCCGTGTCGGTGAAGGGGAAGCCGAAGGCGCGCGCCCTGCTTTTTTCCAGTTGATCGGCGTTAATTAAGCTTGTATCGTAGATCAGGACGGCTTCCGGGGGCAGGGAGCGGGCGTAGAGCGCGTAGGCCTCCGGAGTAAGGGCGAGAACCAGGTCTGGTTCTTCTACGCCCGGATAGACGATTTCCTGAGTGCTGATGACCACTTCCGATTTGGTGAACCCGCCCCGGGTGGCGATTCCGTAGGACTGGGTCTGGGCGGCGTTTTTTCCTTCGCAGAGGGAGGCCGCTTCGGCCAGCAGGATCCCGGCCACAATTAAACCCTGGCCCCCTTCGCCGGCCAGCACCACCTGCCATTTCACGACGCAAACCCCCTTTTCGCCTGCGCCTTTTGCTGGACGGCCGCGTAGCGGGCGGTGAAGTCCGGGTCGGCGCGCTCGGCCAGTTTGCCGATGAGAAAAGCGCCCGCCGGGAGTTCGCCTGTTTTGGCCGCGGGGGAGTTTACGTTGACCGCCCGGGTTTTCAGCGCCTTCATCATTTCCACCGCCGGGCCCAGTTTGTTGCGCCGCCCGAAGTGGGTGGGGCAGGGACTGATCACCTCAATGAAGGAGAAGCCTTTTTTGGTGATCCCGTCGCGGATCAGGCGGTCCAGCCGGGGGACGTGGTAGACCGTGCCCCGGGCCACGTAGTTGGCCCCGGCGGCGTCCACCAGGCGGCAGAGATCGAAGTCGCGCTCCGGGTTGCCGTATCTGGTGGTGCTGGTGACGGCGTCTGGGGGGGTGGTGGCGGAGACCTGCCCGCCGGTCATCCCGTAGTTCTGGTTGTTTAAGACGACGGCGGTGAGGTCGATGTTGCGCCGGGCGGCGTGGATGAGGTGGTTGCCCCCGATGGTCGCCCCGTCCCCGTCGCCCATGAGCACCACCACGGTGAGCTCCGGGCGGGCGGCCTTCACCCCGGTGGCGAAGGCCAGCGCCCGCCCGTGGGTGCCGTGCAGGGCGCTGGTGGCCAGGTAGTCGTCCGCTTTGCCCCAGCAGCCGATGCCGGTGACCACCACCACCTTGTTCCGGGGCAGCGCCAGTTCCGCGAAGGCGCGGGCCAAAGCGCCTAAGGCGATGCCGTTGCCGCACCCCGGGCACCAAAGGTGGGGCAGCATTTTTTCGTCGAGGTATTCTCGCCAGCTTAGCGCAGGCATTGGCTCGCCACCTCCTCGATGCGGGCGGAGATTTCGGCGGGGAGAAAACCCAGGCCGTTCGATTTATGTAAACCAAAAACGGGTTTTTCTTTGCCGAGCACCCTTTGCACCTCGCGGATAACCTGACCCAGGTTCAGCTCCGGCACCAGGACGGCGCGGGCCTTTCGGGCCGCTTCGGCAATAAAAGTGTCGGGGAAGGGCCACAGGGTGACCAGCTGCAGAACCCCGGCCCTGAGGCCGGGCGTGCGTAAAGCAGCCGCCCGGGCGGGGCGGGTGGTGCAGCCGAAGGTAACGATGAGCAGGTCCAGCTCGTTCGCCGGATCGTAGTGGTGTTTGACCAGGAGAATTTCGTCTAAATGGTTGTCCAGCTTGGTGAAAAGGCGCCCGATCTTGGCCCCGGCGTTGGCGGGGTCGTTCTGGCTGTAGCCCCTTTCCCCGTGCATGGAACTGGTCACGTGGAAGATGTACTCGCTGCCGTAGTCGGCCAGGGGCGGGACGCCGTCGGGGTCCGGCTTGAAGGGCAGGTACTCTTCCGGCGGGCAGGCGGGTCTTTTGCGGTTGACGATCTTGATTTGGGCCGGGTCGGGAAGGGCTACGTTTTCCCGCATGTGGGCGACAATTTCGTCGGCCAGGAGGATCACCGGCACCCGGAAGCGCTCGGCCAGGTTAAAAGCCGTGATGGTGAGATCAAAACACTCCTGCACCGTCGCCGGGGAAAGGACGATGAGGCTCTGGTCCCCGTGGCGGCCCCAGCGGGCCTGCATGACGTCGGCCTGGGCGGGCTTGGTGGCCAGCCCCGTGCTGGGGCCGGAGCGCTGCACGTTGACCACCACGCAGGGGACTTCGCCTAAGATGGCGACCCCCAGGTTCTCCTGCATTAAGGAAAAGCCGGGGCCGGAAGTGGCGGTGAAGGCCTTTACTCCCGTTAAGGAGGCGCCGATGACGGCGGCGATGCTGCCCAGTTCGTCCTCCATCTGGAGGTAGACGCCGCCCACCTGCGGGAGTCTTTCGGCGCAGGCTTCGGCGATCTCCGAGGAGGGAGTAATCGGGTAGCCGGCGTAAAAGCGGGCGCCGGCGGCGATGGCCCCTTCGGCGATGGCTTCGTTCCCCTGGAGGAAGAGCCTGCGGACTTCCCCGTTCCCTTTCTCAATGGGGCTTGCGCTTCTGTCTTC
>JBFLZY010000083.1:0-11334 GCA_040755975.1 Bacillota bacterium
ACGGGTTTTTCCCTCCTTCGGGCGGCCTCTTTGACTACTTCCTCCAGAACGGCGCCCACAGGATCGTAACCGGCTACTTTATAAGCGGCAAAGATGCAGATTACCGCGTCCACCTGCGGGTCGTCCAGCAGCAGGCGCAGGATATCCGCGTAAGTATTTTTCAATCCTCTCTTCATCCCCGCCGGCCACATGTCCACAGGATTTTCCACCTTAAACCAGGGAGGGCCCATGGCCTGGATTTTTTTCACGGTGTCTGCGCTCAGGCGCGCCACCTCCAGGCCGTATTGACTTAAAGCGTCTGCCGTTGCTATTCCGCCCCCACCCGTAACGGTAATCACGCCGACCCGTTTGCCGTCCATTTTCTGGTACGTCAAGAAGGCTTTATTTAAATCTTTAAGTTCCTCCAGGTCTTCGACCCGGATAATTCCGGCTTTTTTAAACGCCGCGGCAAAAATGTGGTCCGCGCCGGCCAGAGACCCGCTGTGGGAAGCCGCGGCCCTCGCCCCCGCCGCGCTTTTCCCCGTTTTTAAAACCAGCACGGGCTTTTGCGGAGTGACCTGCCGGGCCACTTCCAAAAATTCACGGCCTCCCCTGATCCCCTCCATTTGGATGTTGATCACCTTTATGCGGGGATCCTCGGCAAAGCAGGCCAGGACGTCGGAAAAGTTCACGTCCGCCGCGTTGCCGATATCGATACCGATACCCAAACCTTCCGTAAAATCTGCCGCCCCGAGCACAAAAATGCCGGACTGGCAGATCACCCCGTTTTCTCTTTTGTTTGCGTCAAACTTTACAAACGAAGCGTGGAAATGATCGCAAACGTTAATCACGCCGATGGTATTGGGGCCGATCAGCCGCGTGCCGGTTCCGGCGATTATTTTCTTTAATTCTTCCTGCAGCCTGGCTCCCTCCTCGTCGGCATCGGCAAAACCCTGGCTGATTACAATTACAGCCTTGATCCCTTTTTCCACGCATTCCCTCACCACCACCGGAACCGCCGTGCGCGGGGTGGAGATCACCGCCAGATCGACAACTTCCGGAATATCCAGAACTGATTTATATACCTGCCGGCCCAGAATTTCTTCCGCCCGGATGTTTACGGGATATATCCTGCATCTAACTCCGTCTTCGAGCATATTTTCCAGGGGATTAAAAGAATCCGGTCCGGTTTTTTCGGAAGCGCCCACAAGGGCCACCGAGCGCGGGTTGATAAATTGATAATACTGCTCCAGGGTCAACATCCCCCATCTTTCGCCTCCCATTTAACGGCTTGACTCCAGAATAAAAAATAGCCTTCGCCTCAGGAAGACTTAATAAGTAATTTAACCGCAAGACTTATTGAGCCCTGCGCATTACTTTGACTCCGGCGTTTTCAAGCCCTTCAACTCCGCCCGCCCGTTTCTGATCTGCGTAAGCAGGCGGTTTAATTCTTCTTCCAGGCCGCTTAAAACGTCGTCCGCGTAATCACGCGCCCCCTGCTTGATCTCCCTGGCCACGGCTTCTGCTTTCTGAATAACTTCGTCAGCGATGGCTTTCGCCTGGCGGGCGATTTCGCTTTCTTCGGCGCGCCTGTCGAGCTGCTTTTGAGCCTCCTCGAGGATGCGCATGGCTTCTTTTTTGGAATCTGCCAAAACTTTTTCCCGCTCCTGGAGCAGCCACTTTGCCTGGCGCACTTCTTCGGGCAGGGAAGCCCGCATTCGGTCCAGGTAATCCAACAACTTATCCTCGTCGACGAGGATCCGCCTGGTTAAAGGTATTTTCGGACTGTTTTCCACCAGCTCTTCCAATTCATTTAAAACATTAAATAATTCCATTATTCACACCCTCCCGTTTCCCTGCGGGCTGTAAATTTTCTAATCAGTCTTTGTTCCACCTCGGGGGGTACGAGCTCCTTAACGCACCCGCCGAAAGAAGCCACTTCTTTAACCCCGCTGGAACTGATAAATGAATATTCGGCTCTGGTCATCAAAAATACAGTGTCAATGGCAGGCGCCAGTTTTTTATTGGTCAGCGCCATCATGAATTCGTTTTCAAAATCCGAAATTGCCCGCAAACCGCGGATAATGGCGTTAGCCCCGCGGGACCTGGCATAGTTGACAGTCAACCCGTCAAATGAATCTACTTTAACATTGGAAAAGGGGGCGAGCACCGCTTTAAGCATGTCCACCCGTTCGGCGACCGAAAATAATGGCTTTTTACTGGCGTTGCGGGACACGGCCACAATCACTTCTTCAAAAAGGGAGGCCGCCCGCTCAATAACATCCAGGTGACCGTACGTTAACGGGTCAAAACTCCCTGGATAAACTGCTTTTGCCAAATTTTTAGCCCTCCCTAAAGAAAGATAGCATCGTATCACCGTATTTTTCCTGGCGATCCAGGAGCAAATTGTTAACTCTGGAGGGCAACACCTCTCTTTTGCTGCTTTCCACAATAATTATCCCGCCGGGTTTTAACAGGTTATGCTCCCCTATCCTTTCCAAAACAGGCCGCTCCAAACGCCGTTCGTAAGGCGGGTCCAGAAAAATAATATCAAAACGTTCCCCTTTTTTGTCAAGCCGTTTGAGAGCAATAAATACATCTTCCCTGAAGACGTGTGCACAGGAGATCAAAGAAAGGGCGACAAGATTATGATAAATCGTTTTCACGGCCTGGGGATCTTTTTCCACAAAAAAAGCCATTTCGGCACCGCGGCTTAACGCTTCGATTCCCACGTTGCCGCTGCCGGCAAAGAGATCTAAAAATCTGCTTCCGGTCAGCACAGAGGCCAGGATATTAAACAGGGCTTCCTTGACTCTGTCGGCAGTAGGGCGGCTCGCCCAGTTTGCCGGAATTTTCAAGCGCCGCCCTTTACAGGTGCCGGCGATAATTCTGACCATCAATTTTCCTTCCTTTGCCTGCTGACATTATAACACAGGAAAACAAAAAAATCGATTTATTTTTACGTATAGAGAAATATTCTTGGGAAAAGCTATAAACAAGGAGCGGGGAAGGAGCAAACCAGTTGTTTACAGAGTTTTGCCGTACTTTTGGAATCAGCCTGGATCTTGCCCTGGAAGCAAGGGAAATTATCCGGGGAGAAACCGGGGAAGAGATTCCCGGCGTGCAGGTTGAAAAAGAAAAATATGACTACGCAGAAGTAACCATTGTAAAAATAGTGGAGCCCTACGCCGAAAAACTCATGGGCAAGCCGGTGGGAACCTACATCACCATTGAGGCGCCTGTAATTAGAGAAAATAATCCTCCTGCCCACCGCGAAATAACCGAAGTTCTGGCCCGGGAATTAACACCCTTCGTAAAATTGCCGGCATATTCAAATATTTTGGTTGTGGGTCTGGGCAACTGGCGGGCCACTCCTGATTCCTTAGGACCCAAAGTTTGCAGTTTGACCGTAGTCACGCGGCACCTTTTCAATTACGCCCCTCAGGCACTTAAAGAAGGAATGCGCTCGGTAAGTACTCTGGCACCAGGAGTTTTGGGCATCACCGGAATCGAAACGGCGGAAATCATCAAGGGCGTAGCCGAGAAAATCAGGCCGGAATTGCTTATTACCGTCGACGCCCTGGCTGCCCGCAGTGTTCACCGCATCGGAACAACCATTCAAATTGCCGACACGGGCATAAGCCCCGGATCGGGAATAGGCAACCAGCGGACGGGGATAAACAAGGAAACCATGGGGGCGCCGGTAATCGCCATTGGTATTCCCACGGTTGCCCATGCTGCCGTGATTGCCCGGGACACACTGGACCAATTTTTCGAGCAATTGAGAAATAGTCCTGATCTTTACCAGATTTACAAAGGGTTAAGTCCCCGTTTTTCAGAACAGGTAATCAGTAAGGTTTTAGAACCTTTTGGCGGAAATCTCACCGTAACCCCGAAAGAAATCGACGCACTCATTCATGCCGGCGCCAAAATTGTCGCGGGAGGGATAACCCTGGCGTTGCATCCCAACCTCACTCCCGACGAATACAGTTTTTACCTGCATTGATAAGGTCCCTACCGGGGGCCGGGCAATTAAAGACCTTTTGTTCCCAACTGGCCCCCGGATAGGCCTTATTACGTCAAGTAGAGAACACGGAATACGGCGCGTATCCGTGTTAAAGCTCTTCATCCCTTACCTCCTAGTTTAAGGAGTAGTCCGAGCATTTGTTACCTGGGGAGTCGGGGGTTGGGAGCCTGCGGCCAGGCTTTGCTCGTAAGCAGCAATCATCTTCCTGACCATGTTACCGCCGATGGCGCCGTTGACCCGGGAAGGAATGTCACCCATGTAACCCCCCTGCGGGACCTGGATGCCCAACTCGCGGGCAGTTTCCCATTTGAACTGCTCCATCGCGGCAGAAGCCTGCGGGAAGATTAAGGTGTTCCGCTTTTGTCCTAATGCCATTTACAGTTCACCTCCTTGACTTTAATCTAGACTTAGTATTATCGTCAATAAAATAATTTATAACTAGAACATTTTACCCAAGCAAAGCCCGGATCATTAAGAATTCAGCAGCCAAACCTCCAGAAAAATGTAAAAAAAGAGTATATCATATTATGGTAGCGCTGTTATAAAATGTTACCCGAAATTAAAACGAGCTTTTTAACTCGTTTAAACAATAACTTGCGCTTCCTGATTTCTTTTGATAGAATATCGGGGTGATACCTGTTTTTTAGGGAGGTGTTGTTCTTGGCCAGGAAATGTGCCATTTGCGGAAAAGGGAACAGGGTAGGAATGCAGATTAGCCATTCCCACATCAGGACAAAAAGAACCTGGACGCCTAATTTACAAAGAGTAAAAGCAATCGTTGACGGCACGCCAAAAAGAATCCTGGTCTGCACGCGCTGCCTGCGGAGCGGCAAGGTGCAAAGGGCAGGATAAAAATAGCCACAGAGAGTCAGAGAACCCAGAGAATTTTTGATCCGATTTTATTGCGAAAAGACCCCATTTTATCAAGGCACAATCACAATTATACCCGAAAATTAATCACTTTTAATTTTTGAGAGGTCTTATCGCTTCAGAATTGTCTTACAAAAATTTTCTGTGCTCTCTGCGTTCTCTGTGGCTTAAAACCCTGCAGCTTTAACTACACCTTTTTTAACCGGGCCGCAGGCGTAATGCCCGGAATGCGCCCCCGTTTCGCCACCGGTTTGCCGCATACTTCTTTGATATCCATGGTCATGTCTATCGGCGGCGCGGCAGAAATGTAACTCCCGACGCCGAAGGCGTCGGCGCCGGCGTCCCGCAAGGCCGGGATGCGTTCGGGGGTAAGTCCCCCGCTGACCAAAATCTGAACGTGCCCAAAACCCGCCTGGTCCAGCCGTGCCCTTACCTCGCGGACCAGCGCCGGGGTAACTCCTCCCCTTTCGTTCGGCGTATCCAGCCGGATTCCGTGCAACTTCCCCCCTAATTCCGTCGCTACCCGCAACGCTTCCTCCGCCTCGTCTTTAAAGGTGTCGACCAGCACGATCAACGGCGAATCGGGAGGCATAATGCACTGGTAGACCCGAGCAACCTCAACGGTGTCGCCGACAATTAAAATTACCGCGTGGGGAACCGTCCCGGTAGGTTCCAGCCCGGCCAGCTTGGCTCCTAAAATACAACTGGCGCCGTCCGCGCCGCCAACGATCGCCGCCCTTTCCATCACCGGAGCGACCGCCGGGTGGACGTGGCGGGCGCCAAAACAAACGACTTTTTTTGTCCCGGCCGCCTCTTTACAGCGCCGGGCGGCGGTGGCCCACCCGCTGGAACTGGCCAGGACGCCCAAAAGAGCAGTTTCGTAGAGACCGAAACAATCGTACGGGCCGGCAATACGCATGATTACTTCTTTTTCGCCAAAAGGTTCACCTTCCGGCAAAGCCCAGATTTCCGCGCCGGTTTCCGCTAAAAGATTTTTTACCTCCGGAACTCCGGCCAGAATGCCGGGCCTTCCGGCAAAAACTTCCGCCACCACCGGAGTATCCTGCAAACCCATGGCCCGCAGGATTTCCCTGGTTTTTATAAAGTAAATATCCGTCGTCCAGCCCTGGCGGATCTCTCCTTCGCTGGCTGAAAAAAGCAGCCGGTCGGGAGACACTCTGAATTCGGCTACTTCCTGTATGCTCTCAACAGTTTTGATTTTCTTCACCCCGCCCCCGCCTAATACTTGTTTATTTTCCAAGCAACTCAAGGGGATCAAGCAACCTTGCGCCGTGGTCAACTGTCAATCCTGCAACTTTCGTGACTTAATTGCTATTCATCCATATTTTTAAGCAAATTAGCCATTTCCAGCGCCGTGAGGGCGGCGTTCCAGCCCTTGTTTCCGGCCTTTGTGCCTGCCCTTTCGATGGCCTGTTCCAGGCTTTCGGCAGTAATAATGCCGAAGGCCACCGGTACGCCGGTTTCCAGGCTGATCCTGGCAACCCCTTTCGATACTTCGGCCGCCACGTATTCAAAATGGGGGGTGGCGCCGCGGATTACCGCTCCCAGGCAAATGATTGCGTCAAATCGCTGCCTTTCAATCATCTTGCGGGCAGCCAGGGGAATTTCAAAGGCTCCCGGCACCCAGGCTATTTCTACGTCCTGCTCCAAGACACCGTGGCGCTTCAACGCGTCGAGCGCACCGCTTAACAGGCGGTTGGTGATAAACTCGTTAAATCGGCCAACCACCAGGCCGAATCGTAAACCTTCCCCCAGTAAATGACCTTCGTAAACTTTTCCCATAAGAACCTGCTCCTTCATTATAACTTTAACCGGGAACGCTGCCAGTTCCCAGGCAACATTCTTTGGACCCTTTTAATCCTTACCGGCAGCCGGGGCTTGCTCAAGCCGGGTTCAACAGCCGGCCCCTCACGACCAGCAACCGCTTCTAGCCCGTAAGGTTGAGCATATGCCCAAGCTTGCGCTTCTTCGTCGCCAGGTAAAAATGATTTGTTTTACAGGGAGAAATTTCAATCGGCACGCGGGCCACAACCTGCAGGCCGTGGCCTTCCAGGCCGGCTATTTTCCGCGGGTTGTTGGTCATGATCCGGATCTTTTTCAGGCCGAGATCCACCAGAATCTGGGCGCCGATTCCATAATCTCTTAAATCGGGCGGAAAACCGAGCGCTTCGTTGGCTTCCACCGTGTCCTTGCCCTGATCCTGGAGCCTGTAAGCCCGGATTTTATTTAAAAGCCCGATTCCGCGCCCTTCCTGGCACATATACAGAACAACGCCCACGCCTTCTTCTTCAATCATCTCCATGGCCCGCTTCAGCTGCTCGCCGCAATCGCAGCGCAGAGAGCCAAACACGTCGCCGGTGAGACATTCGGAGTGCACCCGCACCAGGGGCGCCTCCACACTGGTCAAATCGCCCTTCACCAGGGCAAGGTGGCCTTTCTTGTCCAGAAGGCTTTCGTACGCTACAGCGGTAAATTCGCCGAACCTGGTCGGCAGCTTCGCTTCGTCCACTTTTTTGATCAGCTTTTCCGTACGTCGCCGGTACTGGATCAGGTCCGCGATGGTGATCATCTTTAAGCCGTGCTGACGGCAAAACTCGATCAGTTCGGGCACCCGGGCCATGGTCCCGTCTTCTTTCATAATTTCACAGCACACACCGGCCGGGTAGAGGCCCGCCAGCCGCGCCAGATCCACCGTCGCTTCGGTATGGCCCGCCCGGCGCAAGACGCCGCCTTCCTTCGCCCGCAGGGGGAAGATATGCCCCGGGCGCCGGAGGTCTTCGGGCCGGGTGGCCGGATCCAAAATAGATTTAATGGTAAAGGCCCGCTCGTGGGCGGAAATGCCTGTCGTCGTGTCCCGATGGTCGATGGAGATGGTAAAGGCGGTGCCGTGGGGGTCCGTATTATGCGTCACCATCAGGGGCAAATCCAGTTCGTCCAGCCGCGCCCCGATAACCGGCAGGCAAACCAGGCCGCGGGCGTAGGTAACCATAAAGTTGATCGCTTCCGGGGTGACCTTTTCAGCGGCCATGATGAGGTCCCCTTCGTTTTCGCGGTCTTCGTCGTCGACCACGACGATCATTTTTCCCGCGCGGATATCTTCAACGGCTTCCTCGATAGTGTGAAAGCGAAACTCCATATTGTTTTACCTCGCTTCGCAAATATTATCCACCAGGTTCATAAGGCCGGGCTTTCTGCTTGCAAAGGGGGTTATTTATCGTACTCTTATTCTTTTGCTTTTTTACCTCTTTACCTTGTTTATAAAAAACCGTGCTCGGCCAAAAACTCTAAAGATAGTTTTTTCCCGGCGTTGTTTTGACTCTGGAACAAAAGCCGCTCCACATACTTGCCAATCAGGTCGGCTTCCAGGTTGACCAACTCTCCGGGGCCTTTAAAACCCAGAGTCGTTACCCTGGCCGTATGGGGGATGAGAGAAACCTGAAAGCTGCTATCATTAAAATCTACCACCGTTAGACTGACGCCGTCAATAGCCACGGAACCTTTTTTAATAATATAGCGCATCACTTCTTGAGGGGCATTAATCGTGAGCAACGTGGCAATATCGTGAGGCTCACGCCTGGCGACGGTTCCCACGCCATCTACGTGGCCGCTTACCAGGTGCCCTCCCAGGCGGCCGCCCAGCCGCAAGGCGCGCTCAAGGTTAACGTGATCGCCGGGCGCCAGTTGCCCCAGGTTTGTTTTCGCCAGGGTTTCGGCCATCACGTCGGCGGTGAAAAAATTTTTACCCAAAACAGCAACGGTAAGACAGACTCCGTTAACGGCGATGCTTTCTCCCGGCACGCTCCCTTCCAGCACTTGCCGGGCCTCAATCTGCAAGCAGGCGGAAGCGGCTCCCCGGGTGATCTGCCGGAGCCTGCCCAGTTCCTCGACGATGCCGGTAAACAACCTTCTGTTCACTCCAAATAATTCAATGAACAATGTAGCCTTCCACGCGGATATCTTCACCACAACGTTGCAGGCGAAGATCCCGCAATAGAATCGCCTCGGCCAGCCGCCCCGCTCCCCGCCCTCCCACCGGGCCGGGAGCTTCTCTCCCGCCGATGATTTTGGGAGCAATAAACCAGACGACTTTATCGACAATACCGGCACTTAAAGCGGAGGCGTGAACTTCAGCGCCGCCCTCGATGAGCACACTGGTGATTTCTCTCTTCGCCAGTTCCTTCATTAATACCTGCAGATTAACCCGCCCTTTCTCCGCCGGCACAACCAAAACTTCGGCGCCTGCCTCCTTCAAGGCAGTGATCCGCTCTTCCGGAGCTTTTTCCGTTACCGCGACCAGAACAGGTGCTGCCGACGACCGGGCCATAACTTTTGCGTCCAGAGGAGTGCGGGCCCAACTGTCGACAATTACCCTTACGGGATCTTTCCCTCCTTCTTCCGGCAACCGGGTGGTCAAAGAAGGATTATCGATGATAACCGTATTTACGCCCACTAAAATGGCATCGTAGCGGTGCCGCAAACGGTGCCCGGATAAACGCGCCTCGTCAGAAGTAATCCATTGTGATTCACCCAGCCGGGTGGCAATCTTGCCGTCCAGGCTTACCGCTGCCTTCAGCACAACAAAAGGAAGCCCGGTGGTAATGTATTTAACGAAAACTTCGTTCAAGCGGCGCGCTTCCTCCTCCAGAACGCCGGCGGCAACGGCTATGCCGGCTCGCTTCAGCAAAGCGAGGCCCTTTCCGGCCACCAGCGGGTTGGGATCCACCATGGCGACCACTACTTTTTTGATCTTTGCCGCGATAATCGCTTCCACGCACGGTCCCGTGCGTCCGTAGTGGCAGCAGGGCTCCAGGCTAACGTAAAGGGTGGCGCCGCGCGCCTTTTCTCCTGCCTCATTTAAGGCCACGATCTCCGCGTGGGCCGACCCCGCCCTGCTGTGGTAACCTCTCCCCACGATCTTCCCATCGTTAACAATCACGGCCCCCACCATGGGATTAGGGCTGGTATACCCTTCTGCCTTTTTCGCCAGTTCCAGGGCTAGCCTCATGTAATGCTCGTCCATCAACAATCACCATTATTTTGCGCGCCAGCGTCCCTATATCCTTTTGCTTATTTGGAGTTCCGTATATTGGACCCCTACTTATGATTCCCGCTCACCAGATCGTATACCTGCTCTTTCAACTCCGGCGGGGCCAGGACAATCAAAACATCGCCGCTGTAAATGACGGTATCTGCCTGGGGAGATAAAATTTCTTCCCCGTTCCGGTAAATAGAAAGCACGGTAGCCCCCGTTCTGGTGCGGAACTCGGCCTCCGCCAGAGATTTCCCGACCAGCGGCGAGTCGGGAGAAACCTTGATTTCTTCGATCCGCTGCAGGTTTCCGGCCATTTTAAAGGTATAATCGAGCAGTTCGTTCATCAACTTCTCGATTTCCAGATTTATCTTATCCCTTTCCCTGAGCAGGCGGTGCAGCTTCTGCTGCATGTGGCGCAGCACCTGCCGGTGGCCGTATTCGGCCAAAAAACTTTCAGCGGCTTTTTGGGACCTGACCACCACCCCTACTCCGGGAACAACCTGGACAATCCCCGTCTCCTGAAGGAGGGTCAAGGCCCTCCGGATGGTCTCCGGAGAAACGCTGTACTTGCCCGCCAGCGTGGAACGGCCGAATACCTTTTGCCCCTCCCGGTATTCCCCACGCACAATTCTGGTCGCAATATCCACGGCTATTGTCGCATACCTGGCCAAAACCTGGGTTTCCTGCGTCTCCATGTTTTCCTGCTCCTTTTAACCAAATAGGAATCGGCATGGAGGAGTCGTTTCTCCCCGCACTTCCGATTGGGTTAATCACTTTTATTTTATCCATGCGCACCGGTTTTTAGCTGATTGACCGGACGTCAAAACCTTTATTCTTAAATTCTTCCACCAGCGGGCCGGGTTCGGTGGTATTCAATCGCAAAACAACCTGGACTTTCTGCTCCGGCCTCTCCACGCAGGCTATTCCGATCACGCTAATGTTATAATCCCTCACTACGTCTAGCATATCCGCCAGAGCTCCGACCCTGTTTTCCGTCTCAATAACTATTCTGGTTCCGGCCCGGCGGAAACCAAAAAGTTTAATCAGGGCCTCAAACAAATCCGATTCGGTAATGATGCCTGCCAGCTTGTTATTCTCGACTACCAAAAGCGAGCCTATTTTGTGCTCGCGCATAATCACGGCCGCTTCTTCAATATTCGCCTCCGGGCTGATCGTGGGTGGATTCTTGATCATCACCTCTTTAACGACCATCCTGGAAAGGAGGTAATTCATTTCGAAGACGCTTAAGGTAGTGGCCGGGGATGGCGAAACCGTCAGGAGATCGTACCTGGTAACCAATCCTGTTAAAACACCCTTATCCACAACCGGAAGCTGTCTGATTTTTTGCTTCTTCATGATGTCTAACGCTTCTAAAATAGGGGTATTGGAGGGAATGGTAATCGGG
>JBFLZY010000084.1:0-11255 GCA_040755975.1 Bacillota bacterium
CCAGCTGATTTTGCTTTTCAAGAGTGAACTTGTAATGTTAAATCCCAACTAAATGGTATTGGTTACCAAGAGGGGTTAGTTGGGTTAAGAAAACATGTTTTTTTCACGGGGTTTTTCGACTGTCTCTTTTATATATAATATTTGGTGATATGATTTAGGAACAGGTGCTTTCATGTCTTCCGCTTACCGCCAGCTATGGGAATCCCTTGGGCTTGATTTAGGGGCCCACGACCAGTTGCGGCAGGCCATGCCGCCCACCTACGGGGAAGTATATTTAAGCCAGGAAAACCGGCCGGAGAAAATGGAATACTTTGATTTCGTCGTCGCCGAGATTCACGGGCAGCGCATCCAGGAGCTGCAGGAACACAAGGCCCGCGGGGGCAAAGTGATCGGTACTTTTTACGTTTTTGTCCCGGAAGAAATTATCCGCGGCGGCCGGGGGAATCTGCATCGGTCTTTGCTCCGGAGTGGAAATCGGCGCCGCCCAGGCGCAAAAAGTTCTTCCCGGCAGCATCTGCCCCCTCATTAAATCCTTCATGGGCTTTAAGCTGGCCAGGGTTTGCCCGTACTTCGAGTCCTGCGACCTGGTGGTGGGGGAAACCACCTGCGACGGGAAAAAGAAAGCCTTCGAGATTTTAAGCGACTACGTCCCCGTCCACGTCATGGAAGTCCCCCAAATGAAACGGGAAAAAGACGAAGCCTTGTGGAACAGCGAGGTGAAGGATCTTTTCACCCGGTTGGAGGAGTTCACCGGGAACAAGATCACCGCCACTTCCTTGCGGCAGGCGATCAAAGAGGTCAACGGCAAACGGAAGGCCCTTTTGCGCCTGGTCGGATTACGTAAATAGAATCCCGCCCCCATCAGCGGCAAGGACAGCCTGTTGATCGAACAGATCGCCATGTATGACGACGTGGAGCGCTTTACCGTCAAGGTTGAGGAACTCTGCGCCGAACTGGAAGCAAGGGTCCGGGAAAAGGCCGGGGTCAAAGCGCCGGATGCCCCGCGGATTATTGTCACCGGCACGCCCATGGCCATTCCCAACTGGAAAGTGCCGCACCTGATCGAAAGCAGCGGCGCGGTCATTGTCGCCGAAGAGCTCTGCACAGGCCTCCGTTATTTCGAAAACCTGGTACCGGAAGAAGGCGGGAGCATTGAAGAAATGGCGGAACACATCGCGGCAAGGTACCTCAAGACAAACTGCGCCTGCTTTACCCCGAACCCGGGCAGGATGGAAAGACTGGTGGAATTGGCGAAAGAGTACCGGGCCGACGGGATCATCCATTGCTCATTAACGTTTTGCGACCCGTACCTGATCGAAGCCAACCGGGTGGAAAAGACGCTGGCGAAACACGGATAGGGGCGCACCCATTCGATGACCATTTTCTCCCCCCGCCTGCCCATGCTTTCAAATAAAGGCGGGGTTAGGCGCCTTAACAAGCGCCTGCCGGGAATACAGCCTCACCCCTCCCGCCATCGCTCCGTCCCGCTTTAGATCCAGCAAAAAGCTGAAGAAGGGCTACACAAAGGCCGAACCGGGAAAACCCCCGCTGTTGCCGAAACCGGATGCCAAGCCGGCAGAAGCGGCCGGGCTATACTCTTTGACCATGAGCATGCCCCCGGGTGAAAGATTTACCTGTTCCTCTCCAGCACCCTCCGCCAGGTTTCCTTTTCCAGGAAACTGCCCGCGACGTTTTCTTCCATCTGCAAAAACATAGGAAAAGGCACGGCAAAAGAGAGGAGGACTTTATCCACGTGGCGGCGCGCGGAGATGTCCGTCAGGCCGATCACCGCGCGGGGCTGATCGGACTTAGCCTCGGCGTAAGGGATAATCCCCAGAGTGTGGCAGCCGGCGCCAAAGGGCACGATCACGCTCTGACCGGCGCCGCGGTCGTAATTAGCCAGGACGCACAGGGCGCATAACTGGTCGACGTTGGCCAGGAAGATCACCACTTCCGGGGTTTCTTCCTCCGTAAGCTGATCCAGGGGCTTGAAGACGACGTAAGGGGCCGGCACTTCGGTGATGGGCAGGGCGTCCACAAACTTTCTGGCGACTTCCGGGGACTTGAAATACCCTTCCCCTTGGTCGAAGGGAACCGAGGTCCGGAAATTCGCCGCTTCCGGGGACCGGGCAAATTCCTTATTCCCGGTGGAAATGTAATATTCGATCCCGCCGGGAAAATGCACTTACTGATTGCCGAAACCCAATCCGGTTCCGCCCCCCAGGCAGCCGAAAGTCCGCCGGTCGAAAACCGCGGTGCGCCCTTTGGCGGCGGCCGTAAACATGGCCACCACGCACCCCCAGCGCCCTTCCTTAAATTGGAGAGCTCCTTCGGGTTTCTGTTCCGAAAACAGGATTGCTACCGGCGGGTACCGCAGGCCGATGGCCCGGGGAATTTTGCTATCAGTCTCGCCTCCTTTAGAAAGTTAATGACTTTAACATTCTCCGCGAAAGCAGCCTTTCCTCCCCGGGAGAAAACTTTCCTTCCCGGAAAAGACCATTTTTTCTTCCTTGACCGGCAGCTTTTCCAGGAGTAAGATATTCGTTATAGCCCACGGTCAGTTTACCGGAGGTCTTGTCTATGCCAAAAAGAACAGTTGCCGCCGCAAAAGCAATCAATAGCGGCGGCCGGCACCACCGGTACGTCTTTTTTGCGGTGGCCTCCCTGGCTTTATTCATGTCCTCGGCCAGTGCCACCATTGTCGCCACCGCCCTGCCAGCCATCGAGCGCGGCCTGCAGTCGGACCTGGTCTGGACCGGCTGGATCATCACCGCTTACCAGCTGATGACCCTGACGATGATGCCCCTGGTGGGCCGGATCAGCGACGAATGGGGGAGAAAGCGCGTCTTTATGGGCGGCGTGTTCATTTTCACCCTCGGCTCCCTGTTCTGTGCCCTTTCCCCAAACATTTCCTGGCTGATTGCCGCCCGCTTTTTCCAGGCCTTGGGGGGCGGCGGGTTCATGCCTTCGGCGATGGGGATTGTGGGTGATCACTTTGCCGAAGACCGGGCCCGGGCCATCGGGCTGTTCACCAGCGTTTTTCCGCTGGGGGGAATCGTGGGCCCGGCACTGGGAGGCTGGCTTTTAGATTATGCCCGCTGGCAGGCAATTTTTCTGATCAACGTTCCGGTGGGGGTGCTTGTCCTGGTTTTGTCGCACCTTCTTTTGGAGCCGGACCCGGCTGCCCGCCGCACCCGCGTGGATCTTCCCGGGGCGGGCCTGTTTGCCGTTTCGATCCTCTTCCTGATGTATTTTCTGACCCGGGTCGGGGAAAACCCGGCCGTTGTTTCCTCGTGGGTGACGTGGCTCCTCCTGGTCCTGGGCATTTTGCTGCTGCTGGCTTTTTTGCGATGGGAAAAGAGGGCGGAATCACCTATTTTAGAGCTGTCACTTTTGAAAAATCCCACCTTTGCCGTGATCAACGGCTTAAACCTGCTCTACGGCGCCTGCATCCTGGGGATGATGGCCTTTATCCCTTACTACGCCCAGCTTGCCTACGGGATGTCCAACCTGGCCAGCGGCAGCCTGCTCACCGCCCGCGCGCTGGGGATGATCGGCACGTCGGCACTGGTGAGCATGTCCTTAAACCGCACCGGCTACCGGCTGCCCATGGTGGCCGGGTTTCTCGTTCTGGCCGCCAGCACCCTGGGGCTGGGCTTTATGCCGCACGGGCCGGTCATCGGCGGTTGGGTCTTGGCGGATTACTGGTGGTTAGCTATCCTTGTTTTTGTTTCCGGTGTGGGAATCGGGCTAGCCAGCCCCTCTTCGAACAACGCCGCCATCGAGCTGATGCCCGAAAAAATCGCCGCCATCTCGGGATTGCGCGGTATGTTCCGGCAGACCGGGGGAGTTTTGGGAACTTCCCTGATCCTGCTCATCCTTTCTTTTAATCAGGACAAAAGCGCGGGGTTCCGGGTGATTTTTACGGGAATGGCTGTATTTTTAATTGCGGCCACCCCCTTCATTAAAAAGGTCCCGGACGGACGTGGTGGCGAAAAAAGAGAGTATCGGCTGGTTGATTAGCCGGTTGGAAAAAGCTGGGGATAATTCAAAGGAGATTTGACCCGCCCGACGATGATCGCCGCTTGATGCACCTTGCCTAAGAACTCAAAAATAACCCCGGTGAGCAAGAACACCCGGAAACACTTTTGTGGTACGAAATAATGCGAAGTAATTTTCACCCGTTAAAGCACATTTTTGTAACCAGAAATCTTCCTAAAAGGGGCATTTTTGTTCGCATTCGGCGCCGAATGCGAACAAAAGCAGTATCCCCGGAAAAGCGTGGGGACCCTGGTATTTATACCGGGGTCCCTGCATGTAAAGAAGGAGGTAGTGGACAATTATTACTACGTTTAGTTTTGGAATTTGATCACGGGGCAAGAGTCCTACCTTCATCCATGGCCGCATCGGCAAACATTTCTACCTAGCTCTTTGCGGAAGCGCCGAGTTTGGCCATGCCCACACCGGCTACGGTAACTTTGCGCATTGAGAAACCATAAAATGAGTAAAGTTATACCACCTACTCCTAATAATGCAAAACCCAAATAAAGATTTATCGATGTCCGTCTGGCCATGATTTACCCCCTCGAGTTAAATATTGCATTATGTGTTAAGGGCTTAACGATGGTTCAAGGCAACTACTAAAAAACAACTATCCGCCTTTAGGCCTGGTATAATCTCCTGGAAAACTCCTAATCACTCAAAGCGCTGGAGAATCGTCTTGAGTCGAAAAGTTCTAAGCAAGCACATTCGAGAACCGGCCGTGGCAATAAACCAAGGAGCAAAAAATTTTTTCAGACCCTTGAGCGGGCCGCTTTTTGGTGTCTAAAGCAGAACTCTTATCAATCTTAAGTTTTACCAAATGAATTCTTTAGGCCTTTGATTTGGCCAGCAACTACTGGACCGCCCGCTTTGGCTGGCTTGTCAACCTGATGGCGAATTTGACTGTTTCCACGAAGATCACCAGTGTAAAGCCGAGGATAATCGTAACTGCCCAGTCAACTAAAGACAGGGGCACCAGGTGGAACGCCTTACTGACGCCAGGAATATACATAACGGCCAGGGTAAGTGCCAGCGAGCTGAGCACCGCCAGGTTGAGCCATTTATTGCCAAACCAGCCGATTTTAAAAAGTGACTGGATTTCGTGGCGGCAGTTGTAGCAATTGAAAAGCTCAAAGATCACCAGCAGCGCCACGGTTATTGTTTGTGCCTTGAGGATTAAGAATTCTTCCGGCCGGTAGCCCAAAGGGGCCGCGGATACATACGCTTCAGTCAGCCCGCCCGGTCCGCCGGTTTTCCAGTACCAATAGAAGACCGGCAAGAGAATGAGCGTCATCCAGATCCCCATCAGCAGCATGATCGAGACCACCCGGCGGGTGAAAATACTTTCTTTCGGGTCCCGCGGCGGGCGCTTCATAATCCCCGGATCGGCGGGGTCCACGCCCAAGGCCAGGGCCGGCAGGCCGTCGGTGATCAGGTTAATCCACAAGAGATGGATGGGGGCTAAAGGGATCATCCAGTTGAAAAGGGCGGAAAAGAAGCAGACCAGAACCTCGGTGATGTTGCAGGATAAAAGGTAAACAAGGTATTTTTTAATGTTATCGTAGATGCCTCTACCCTCTTCCACGGCCTTGACGATGGTGGCGAAGTTGTCGTCCAGCAAAGTCATGTCCGCCGCTTCTTTGGTTACGTCGGTGCCGGTAATGCCCATGGCTACCCCAATGTCCGCTTTTTTCAGGGCGGGGGCGTCGTTTACACCGTCGCCGGTCATGGCCACCACGTGGCGGCGGGCCTGCCAGGCGTCTACGATCCGCATTTTATGTTCCGGGGAAACCCGGGCGTAAACGGCGGTGTCTTCTACCCGCGCAACCAGTTCTTCCTGGGTCAGCCGATCAAGTTCGCTGCCGGTCAGCGTAAATTGTTTCGCCTTCTCCGGCGTCAGAGCTTCCTGGGCAAACAGCCCCAGTTCAATCCCGATGGCCGTCGCCGTCAAGTGGTGGTCGCCGGTCACCATCACGGCTTTAATGCCCGCTTCCCGGCAGCTCTGGATGGCCTGCTTCGCTTCTTCCCGTGGAGGATCGATCATGCCGATCAGCCCGACAAAAACCAGCTCTTTTTCAATTTCTTCCGCGTTGTATTCCTCTATTTCCGGAGGAAGGAACCGGTAGCCGGCCGCCAGGACCCGCAGTGCCCGTTTGGCCATATCTTCGTTGATTTTCAGGACCGCTTCCTTTTCTTCCGCGGAAAAGTCAACTTCCTGATGATCTGTCCAGATTGCCGAACACTTTCGGAGAATTACTTCCGGGGCGCCTTTTACGAAGGCCAGCTTTTGCTCGCCGGCGCGGTGGATGGTCGTCATGCATTTACGTTCCGAATCAAAGGGAATTTCCCCGATCCTGGGCAGTTCCTGGCGCAGGCGACCCACGTCCAGCCCCGCCTTGGCGGCGGCCGCCACAAGCGCCCCCTCCGTGGGGTCGCCGACGATGGTCCAGCCGGCCTTTTCCCGGGTTAAGTAGGCGTCGTTGTTGACGGCGATAATTTTGCCGAGCAGGGCAAGGGCCGCTTCCCCGCTGGGGTCGACAGGGCGGTTCTGGTGGCGGAACTCCCCTTTGGGCTCGTAGCCGGTGCCGCTGATTTCAAAAAGCTTTCCGTCGGCGTAAACTTCCCGGACGGTCATCTCGTTTCTGGTCAGCGTCCCGGTTTTATCCGAGCAGATAACCGTCGTGCACCCCAGGGTTTCCACCGCCGGCAGGCGGCGGATGATCGCCATGCTTTTTGCCATCCGCTGCACCCCGATGGCGAGAGCGCCCGTCACCACGGCGGGCAGGGCTTCCGGAACGGCCGCCACAGCCAGGCTAACCGCCCAGATGAACATGTCCAAGACCGGCTCGTGGCGGAAAACTACTTCAATGAGGGTGACCACTGCCACGATCGCTAAGCACAAGATGCCCAGCCACTTGCCTACAACGGCCAGCCTTTGCTCTAAGGGGGTGGGGGGCGCTTCCACTTCCTGCAGCAGGCCCGCGATTTTGCCGAATTCAGTTTGCATGCCGGTGGCGGTAACCACCGCTTTTCCGTGACCGTAGGTGATGATCGTGGCACTAAAGCACATATTTTTCCGGTCGCCGGGGGGAGCGTCCTCTTTTAAAACCACCCCGGCGTCTTTTTCCGTAGGAACGGATTCACCCGTCAGGGCAGCCTCTTCTGCTTTTAAATTAAGCCCCTCCAGCAGTCGACAGTCGGCGGGGACTTTATCTCCGGTATTTAAAAAAATGTTGTCTCCCGGTACCAACTCAGCTACCGGCACTCTTGTTTCCTTGCCGTCCCTGATGACCAGGGCGGTCAGGGCGGCCATCTTTTTTAAGGCGGCCATGGCTTTTTCGGCCCGAAATTCCTGGATGAAACCCAAAATTCCGCAGGCCAGCACAATGACGAGGATGATCAGGGCGTCTAGCGTCTCTCCCAGCGCGGCGGAGATGATTACCGCGGCAATCAGGATAAGCATGAGCACACTGGTGAATTGGCGGAGGAAAAGTTTGACTGGGGAAATCTTCTTTTTTTCGGTAAGTTCGTTGGGTCCGTATTTTTCTAGTCTTTTTTTTGCTTCTTCGCTGGTTAAGCCCCTTTCTGGATCGGTTTCCAGCAGGCGCAAAACTTCTTCCTTTGTTAAAGCATGCCAGTTTAGATGATCATTCAACACAGGCCCCCCTTGTGTTTAACGATTATTCCGAAACAAAATCTCTAAAACCTTTGTAACACAACATTTTTAGTTTGGAGAAGGTTACCCCCTCCCTGTGGAGAATTTCTCCTTTAATCCCAACCAAAACCAGGAAAGGAGGATAACCAACATTTGAATCGGAGAACTGCTCACAACCCGCCCTGCCCCAAGTGCGGATATTCCTCCCGGAAGAACGGGCATCAACCCGGTCCTGATGGCAGGGGGTATCAAAACTACCAGTGTGTCAATGCCGACTGCCGCCACCAGTTTCAACCGGACAGGCCCAAGGTGAAGAAGAAAGAACCAACGGTGCGTTGCCCCCTTTGCGGGCGGACGATGGAAGTATATAAGGTAAGAGCTTCCTACACCCGCTACCGTTGCTCGGGAAGGCAGAAAAAGCCTGCCACCATAAACTGGATTTACCTAAAATAGGGTGCAAGACAACATATATTTGCAAGTACAAGTAAATTTTTGGTCACTATTTTCGCGTTTTAGAAAATCAGTCCAGTAATTTCAAGGTTTTGTGGGTTTCGGTATGCCAATTTCGGGTTTTTTTAGGGCTATTTTGCCGAAAGATGGGCTAGCACTAAAAAGACAAAGCTGCATACAAACAGGATAAAGAATATCGAACCAATCATGGAAGCACAATTTTTCAAACACTCATATGGCTCCCGGCCTATGAGAGACGCTTACATGGCATTGGAAAGAACAACGGATTATATGCCATAACACAGAGCACCATTGGATAATTGAAGGTGACATTAAAAGCTGCTTCGTTGCATGTTACCTCATTATACCTGCATATTCCGACCCAAAACGACCACCCATTCCAATCTATTCCGACCACCGATTCCAATCCAAAACGATCACCCATTCCGCAGTAAATCGACCACCCATTCCGATTGATTGCGACCACTTTTCGCCAACTGGTTGGAATTAGTGGTCGCATTGGTAGGAATTAGTGGTCGCTATCCTGCGGAATGAGCAAGCGGCGCATAAGACAACAAACCAAAGGAATTCCCTCCTCCGCCGATAAATTTAAGCAATAACTACCAACGGGAGGAGGATCCGATGCCCAAAAGGAGGTTGTTACACCTGCCGTAAAACTGGATCCGTCGTTTTGCGCCACTGCTGGTAGAGTTCACAAAAGCGGCTGTACTGGTAACCTTCGGAATGCTCCTGTTTATATTCCATCCACAGGAGTTGCAAGGTAACTCCTGTGCGACGGAGTTCCCGGTGAATCTGGGCAAAGTCGATCTCTTGGTGATTTCACCTGGGGAACTGGGCATTTCCCGGGAACAACAGGGCTTCCAGCGCAGCATCGTCAAGGTCTTCGGGCAGGGGCCAGGATAGACCTGCGACTTTCGCCCGCGCCAGGCAGTCACTGACCGTACTAGGGGACAGGTTGCAGCACCGGGCAATTTGACGTGTGCTGAACCCTTTTTCCCATTTAGCCGTAAAATTTCTTTAATTTTACGCATAGATAACCTCCCTCTGGGCATTTTTCTTATCCTCCCGTTGAAGTTTATTCTGTTAGGCATTCTGGAACGGGAGAATAAAACCTTTTTAGTCATTCGGGTTGTCTAGCGTCGCTACAGCTATTAGCTTTTTTATAGCCAATTCCAGGCAATTCGATCACCAATTCCAACCAGTTGCCTAAAAGTTTCCGGTTTCAATCGGAATGGGTGATCGTTTTCGTTCGGAATATGCATTAATTAATTCACACTTTTATAGATGTGCTATTATTTGATAACTTTCTAATTAAAAAAGCTTTTATGTAACCGAAGAGCATAACAAAAAGAGTTAATGCCAGTAATGTGGCAGATACAGGCCTTGTTAAAAAAAGCAATGGATTACGATGAAACATTAACATGGACTGCACTAAGGCCTTTTCTATAATAGGCCCCAAAATTAATCCCAACATTAATGGTACGGGGTCAAAGTTCCACTTTCTCATTAGGTAGCCGATTATTCCAAATAACAACATAACCTTTACTTCGAACAAATTAGAATTTAAACTATAAGCACCAATACAACAAAACAGAAGTATTGTCGGGTAAAGATAAGCCCTTGGTATACGTAGCATAGCTACCCATATACTTATCAATGGTAGATTTAAAATTACTAGAAATATATTGCCTATATACATACTCGCAATAAATGCCCAAAATATATCGGGATAATCTTTAATAAATAACGGGCCGGGATCAATCCCGTGTATAATAAGAGCCACCAACAACATAGCTGTAGATGCTGAAAAAGGAATACCTAATGATATTAAGGGGACCATCATACCAGCTGTAGCTGCGTTATTGGCAGATTCCGGGCCAACCACTCCTTCGATTACACCAGTTCCAAATTTTTCAGGATATTTTGATAAACTTTTTTCGATCTTATAGGAAACAAAAGTGGATAGTGTTGCCATCGGCCCGGGGATCAAACCAAGAAAAAAGCCCGTTGCCCCGCCTCTTAAACATGGGGGTAACATTTTTCTTAAATCAGCACCTGATGGAATTAAATCTCTCAGCCTTGTATGCCCTGCCACCTTTCTTGGGCCCTTTTCCAAACATGTGGCAATTAATTCAGAAATACCAAACAATCCCATAGCCACAGGCACGAATTCCAAGCCCAGAGACAAATTATATATTCCAAATGTGTATCGATTATGGGACGTCATTATGTCCATTCCAATGGTGCTAAACATAAGCCCTAAAAACATCATCATGCCTGCTTTAACTGGAGATTTTCCTGTTATATTACATAGAACAATTACACCAAACAAAGCAATGGCAAAAAATTCGGGGGGACCTATTTTAAGGGCAGCTCTTCCTAACGGTGGTGCTATAATGCTTAAAAACAAAACACCTATTGTTCCGGCAATCCAAGACGATATAGCAGCTAACGCCAAGGCCACACCGGCCCGGCCTTGAAGCGCCATCTGGTGTCCGTCAAGGCAGGTGACAACGCTATGGGCTTCACCCGGCAGATTTAACAAAATTGAAGTAGTCGAACCTCCATATTGGGATCCGTACCAAATTCCTGCGGTCATGATCAAACCTCCGGAGGGACCCAAAAATGAGGTTAGCGGCAACAGGAGCGCCATTGTCCCGACTGGCCCTATACCAGGCAATACTCCGACCAAAGTGCCAATAAACACCCCAACAAAGCAGGCCAGGAGGTTTGTTAGGCTTATTGCATCAATAAAGCCCTGGATTATATAATCCACTTTTTACACCACCTATGGACGATATTTATATTAAGGTAACACCAAGTAGATCTATAAAAATATATTTTGTTACCCACGTTGTAACGGCACAATATATAAGAAGCTTTACGATATTATTTACTTTTAACATCTTGCCCATTAAGAATAAGGCGACAAAAGAAGCCAAAGAAAAATTCATTGAAACAATTTACACTTAGGACATTTGTCCGGTTAAAAAACTCCATGTATCGCAGTATTTCTTTGTTTTTTGGGCATCCCCCCTTAGGTTGGTTTAAATATTTCTGTTGGTTAGAAGTTGCCGGTATAGCGGGA
>JBFLZY010000085.1:0-11169 GCA_040755975.1 Bacillota bacterium
AGAAAAGGTAACCTGGGACCAAATAAAAAAGAAAGTCAGCTCTGCTCCCCAAGAATGGTTTGCTGCTTTTTGTTCGGGTTGCGTGTGGGCGCGGGTTTGTAACAGGGGAAGATAAATGCTATGCAAACAAAACCCATCGTTCTGCTGACCGATTTTGGCTGGAGCTCCTACGTCGGGGCGATGAAGGGGGTTATTCTTTCCCACTGCCCCCACGCCCAAATAATCGATTTGACCCACGACGTAGCCCCCCAGAACGTGCGCGAAGGGGCCTGGCTCCTCTTTGCCAATTACCCGTACTTTCCCCCGGGGAGCATCTTCGTAGCCATCGTCGACCCCGGAGTGGGTACGGAGCGAAAAGCCCTGGCCATCAGGGCAAAAGAATATTACTTCCTTGGTCCGGACAACGGCATTCTATCCCCAGCCGCCGCCAGGGCGGGCATCGTGGGTACGGTCGAACTTGCGGTTCTGCCGGAGGCCAGCCCCACCTTCCACGGCCGGGATGTTTTTGCCCCCGCGGCGGCAAAGCTGGCCGCCGGCCTGCCTTTTCGCGAACTGGGAAAGCCGGTCGTACCTGAGGTTAACTTTGCATTTTACTTAAACGAAAGGGAAGGGGAAGTAGTCACCATCGACCGGTTCGGCAACGTAATCACCAATATCTCCCCATTGCCCGACCGCCGAAAGTATGCGGTAAGCCTCGCCCGGGGCGGAAAGAGTTATTTCCGGTCTGAATTACCCTTTTGCCCGGCGTATGCCCTTGCACCGGAAGGGGTTTTGTTTTTGATCACTGGTTCCAGCGGGACCCTGGAGATCTCCGTTAAAAACGGATCGGCGGCCTCCCGTGTGGGTGTGGAGGTTGCCGACAGGGTGGCGATTACGTGATGGAGCCGCGTATAAGTCTAGTTGTTTTAAACGTTTGGAGGGATGAGAAATGAAAAGGGTAGCAATTTTTTGACTGTACTTTTTCTATTTCCAGTGGTTAGCCCGGCTTTTTCCCACCCACGGTAATAGTTGACGGCGGGCTTTAAACTTTGACGTGCCGCCGATTATCAAAAACGGCAGGACATTGGTTCCACTAAGGGCGATATTTGAAGCTTTGGGTGCTGATGTAATGTTCGTTGGGATGGCAGTACACAATCAATTACGGCAACCAAAGTTGTGTTTCAAAGAACCGATCCGGAAATGGAATAAGATTGTTAAACAACGAATCCCCCGGTGCCGGCGATCAGGGCGGGCCCTGCTTCGGGCGGCGTCGCCGGCTTTTTAATCGGGAATCTTTTTTGCGTACGCTTCCTTCTTCTTGACGAATGCGCCGCGCCGGAAGGCCTTTTCCCCTTCCACCGCCATCAGTACGGAGGTTGCGGCGGCGGCGGCGATTGCCCAGTCCCCGGCGTTGAGCGGGGTCGTGCGGAAGACAAATTGAAAGGCCGGCACGTAGATGATGGTGATCTGGGCGATGATGGAAGCCACCACGCTGTAAAACAGGAACGGATTGGACAAAAGCCGCGTCCGGAAGATGGACGCCGTTTCGGAGCGCACGTTGAAAACGTTGAAGAGCTGACCGAGGACGATGGTGGTCAGCGCCACCGTGCGGGCGTGCCCCAGGACGTACCCCTGGTTGAGGGACCAGGTGAAGGTGAAAAGGGTGCCGGCGGCGATCACCACCCCGATGATGACCAGCCGCTCGGCCATGAGCCGGGACATGACGGGTTCGTCGCGGCGGCGCGGGGGGCGGTCGACGATCCCCTTTTCCGCGGGTTCGAAGGCCAGGGCCACGTCTTGAAGGCCGTTGGACACCAGGTTCAGCCAGAGGATCTGGGCGGGCAGCAGGGGCAGGGGCATAAGGACGATCAGCGCTGTGAAGATGAGGATGACCTGGGCCAGGCCGGTGGACAGCAGGAAAAGGACGACCTTGCGGATGTTGTCGAAGACGACCCGGCCCTCCTTCACGGCGGCAAAGATGCTGGCGAAGTTGTCGTCGGTGACGATCATGTCGGCGGTTTCCCTGGCCGCGTCGGTGCCTCCCCGACCCATGGCCACGCCGATGTGGGCCGCCTTCAGCGCCGGGGTGTCGTTAACCCCGTCCCCGGTGACGGCGACGACCTCCCCTCTTTTGATCAGCTGCTGCACGATCCGCAGCTTGTGCAGCGGGGCCACCCGGGCAAAAATGTTGACGGAATTCAGCTTTGCAAAAAGCTCCCTGTCGGACATCCCTTCCAGTTCCCCGCCCGTGACGACCGGGGCGTTACCGCCCGCGGCCATTTTCAGCCGCCGGGCGACGGCCGCGGCGGTGGCCTGGTGGTCCCCGGTAACCATGATCACCCGCACGCCCGCCCTTTTGGCCTGCTCCATGGCCCGGAAAACCTCCTCCCGGGGCGGGTCGAGCATCCCCTGCAGCCCGATCAGGGTGAGACCCTCCGTCAGCATTTCGGCCCGCAAGGCGGTTTCCGTCGCCGGCACCCGCCGGCAGGCCATGGCCAGCACCCGCAGGCCGTCTTTTGCCATTTCCCGGTAGCGCGCGAGGATCGCTTCCCGGTCGGTCAGGGGCGCTTCCCTGCCTTCCCGGTCGGCGACGATTGCCGAGCACATCCGGACCACCCGCTCCGGAGCGCCTTTGACGAAGATCAAATTGGCGTTTTCGCCGGGAACCCTGTGCAGGGTGGCCATGTACATCAGATCCGATTCGAAGGGAATTTCGTCGAGCTTGGGGTACCGGGCCGCCTGGGCTTCCGGCTCGAGGCCGGCCTTGCGCGCGGCCGTGATGAGGGCCACCTCGGTGGGGTCTCCTTCCGGGTAATAGCCCCGTTCCTCGCTGTGGGCCAGCCGCGCTTCGTTGGCCAGAAGTCCCGCCCGCAGGCATAATTCCAGGGCCGGATGGACATCCAGATCTACCGGTTTGCCTTCCCCGTCGGTTATTTCCCCTTTTGGTTCGAAGCCGGCGCCGCTCACGCGGTATTCGACCCCGCCGGCAAAAATTGCCTGGACGGTCATCTCGTTTTTCGTCAGGGTGCCGGTTTTATCGGAGGCGATCACGCTGGTTGAGCCGAGAGTTTCGACGGCGTTCAAGCGGCGGATGATGGCGTTCCGGTCGGCCATGCGCTTGACGCCGATGGCCATCGTGATCGTCACGGCGACGGGGAGCCCCTCCGGGATGACCCCCACGGCCAGCGCGATCCCCATGAGGATCATTTCGCTCAAAGAGCGGTCCAGCGCCAGCCCCAGCAGGACGGCCAGGGCGGAAATGCCCAGGATCAGATATCCCAGCCGGCGGCTGAAGCGCGCCAGCTGGACCTGCAGCGGGGTGGGCGCCGGTTTGACTTTTTGGACCTGCTCGGAAATTTTGCCAAGTTCGGTCTTTTGCCCGGTGGCAACCACGACCCCCTTCCCCCGGCCGGACAGCACCAGCGTCCCCATAAAGGCCATGTTGCGCACCTCCCCCAGGGCAGGGCGCTCCTTCCCGACGGGGCCCGTTTCCTTGCTTACCCCCACCGATTCCCCGGTGAGGGCGGACTCGTCAATCTCCAGCCTTTTTACTTCGAACAGGCGCAGGTCGGCCGGAACGCGCGCCCCGGAGGCCAGCAGGACCACGTCCCCCGGCACGAGCTCCGCGCTTTCCACTTCCCTGCGCCGCCCGCCGCGAAGTACAGAGGCCTTGGGCGCCGCCAGGGCGGCCAGAGAGCGCAGGGCCTGCTCAGCTTTGATTTCCTGGGTGAAGCCGATGATTGCGTTGATGATCAGCACCGCCAGGATGACCCACATGTCGATGTAATGCCGGATTAAGGCGGTGAAAAAGGCGGCAATGAGCAGTATGTAGATCAGGGGGTCGGCAAACTGGCGGACCAGGGCCTGCAGGTACCCCGTCCTCTCCCCGGCTTCCAGGGTGTTCGGGCCGAATTTCGCCAGCCGCCGGGCGGCCTCCTCCCGGCTCAGCCCCTGCGGGCCGGTAGCCAACTCCTGGAAAACTTCCTCAATTTCCTTCCGGAACAGCTTCCTCTCTCCCTTTATTTTGTTTTTGGTTTAGCATAACAAAGATTCCTGAAAATATGCGCCGCAAACTGCTTGGTGGTGCTGGAAAAGGACTGCCGGGAGTGGTAAAATAGTAGGTGAAAAGGATAGGAGAAATTTTTTATGGGAGGAAATAACGATAGTTTTTGTGATCAAAGAGGATAGGAGAGATTTATTTTGGGCAGCGTAAAAGATCTGCAGGTGCTTGTGCCGCCCACGGAAGAAGCGGGCGGCGTGGGGCGGTTTTCCTTTTCGGACCGCTACTCGGTTTTTGACTGGGGGGAAATGCCCGACCACATTCCCCGTAAAGGGGCTTCCCTGTGCCTGGTCAGCGCCTACTTTTTTGAACGCCTGGAGGAGAAGGGGATCAAGACCCACTACCGGGGGCTGGTGGAAAACGGTGCGGTAAAAAGGCTGGCGGAACTGTCCGGGCCGGCCGGCGTCATGGAGGTCGGGCTGCTCAGGGTAATCGAACCGGCGGTTAAAGAAGGCGGCTACGACTATTCGGTCTACCGGGAAAGGAAAGGAAATTTCCTGATCCCCCTGGAGGTAATCTACCGTAACGCTCTGCCGCCGGGTTCCAGCGTTTTCCGGAGGCTGCAGGAAGGCAGCTTAAAGCCGGAAGACCTTGGTTTGGCGGAAATGCCCGTACCGGGCCAGGTTCTGGAGAGGCCCCTGCTGGACGTTTCCACGAAGCTGGAGGCCAGCGACCGTTACTTGCGCTGGGCGGAGGCAAAAGAGCTGGCCGGGCTGACCGAAGGTGAGGTTGCCGAAATTAAACGGGCGGCGCTGACGATCGGCGGGCTGGTCGCGGCGGAAGCCGGCAGGGCCGGGCTGGTTAATGAAGACGGGAAAGTGGAGTTCGGTTTCGACGGGGAGCGCAACCTGCTGGTCCTCGATGCTTTAGGCACCCTGGACGAATGCCGCTTTACTTTTCAGGGGGTCCCGGTGAGCAAGGAAGCGGCCAGGATTTTTTACAAGGAAACGGCCTGGTACCGGGAGGTTGAAGCGGCCAAAAAGAAAGATAAAATTAAATGGAAAGAGCTGGTACAGCAATCTCCCCCGCCGCTGCCGCCGCGCTTAAAGGAACTGATTTCCCAGCTCTACTGCGCCTACGCCAACGAAGTTACCGGCCGCCCCTGGTTTGCGGGGACTCCTTCTTTGGCGGAGGTAGTGCGGGAGATCGCGCAATTCATCAGAAAATAGGTTTCCTGCATCTATTGCCGGTGGTATTCCTGGAGCGATTTTACCCGCAGGCCGCCGCGCATTTTGGTGATCCCCTCCAGGGCCGCCCGGGCGCCCCGGATGGTGGTGATAATCGGGACGTTGCTGATAATCGCCTGCCTGCGCAGGTGGTACTCGTCGTATTTTGGCCCCTTTCCCAGGGGAGTATTGATGATCAGGTCGATCTCCCCGTTTTTGATGTGGTCCACGATGTTGGGCCGTCCTTCGCCCATTTTTTTGACCGTCTTCACGGTGAGACCGTGATCGGCCAGCAGGCGGGCCGTCCCCCGGGTGGCCAGCAGCTTAAACCCCAGCCGGGCAAATCCCCGGGCCACCGCCGGCAGCGCCTCCTTATCCTTGTCGGCCACGGTGAGGAGCACCGTTCCTTGCAGCGGCAACGGAACCCCGGCCGCCATCTGGGACTTGGCGAAAGCCAGGCCGAAATTGTCGTCAATGCCCATTACTTCCCCGGTGGAGCGCATCTCCGGACCTAAGACGATGTCCACCCCGGGAAATTTTATGAAGGGAAAGACCGCTTCCTTGACGGCCACGTGGCCGGGGATGGGCTCGCGGGTGAAGCCAAGTTCGTCCAGCGTTTTGCCCAGCATCACCCTGGTCGCCAGCCTGGCCAGGGGAATCCCCGTTGCTTTGCTGACGAAGGGGACCGTCCGGGAAGCCCGCGGGTTTGCTTCCAGCACGTAAATTTCGCTGTCTTCTACGGCGAACTGGACGTTAAGCAGCCCCACCACTCCCAGTTCCCGCGCCAGGAGCGCCGTCTGCCTTTTCATTTCCGCAACGTGTCCAGAAGCCAGGCTAAAGGGGGGCAGGGAGCAGGCGCTGTCCCCGGAGTGCACCCCGGCCTCCTCGATGTGTTCCATTAAGCCGCCGATTACGGTAATACGCCCGTCGGAAAGGGCGTCCACGTCTACTTCCACGGCCCCCTCCAGAAACTTGTCGATCAGCACCGGGTGCCCGGCCGAAACCGCCACCGCCCGGTTCATGTAATCGACCAGGGACTCCTCGTCGTAGACCACTTCCATGGCCCGCCCCCCCAGCACGTAAGAAGGCCGCAGCAGCACGGGGTAGCCGATCTCCCGGGCAATCCGCCGGGCCTCGGCCACCGAGCGGCCGGTGCCGCTGGCCGGCTGTTTGAGGCCGAGCCGCCTCAAAAGCGCCGAAAACTTTTCCCGGTCTTCGGCCAGATCGATGCTGGCCGGCGTGGTGCCGAGAATGGGCAGCCCTTCTTTTTCCAGAGAGCGGGCGAGCTTTAGCGGCGTCTGGCCGCCGAACTGCAGAATGATCCCGTCCGGCTGTTCCACGTCGCAGATGTTGAGGACATCTTCTAAGGTCAGCGGTTCGAAGTAGAGCCGGTCGGAGGTGTCGTAGTCGGTGCTCACCGTTTCCGGGTTGCAGTTGACCATGATCACCTGGTAGCCCTCTTCCCGCAAGGCATAGGCGGCCTGGACGCAGCAGTAGTCGAATTCAATGCCCTGGCCGATCCGGTTGGGGCCGCTGCCGATGATCATGACCTTTTTCTGCCGGGACGGGACGGCCTCGTTTTCCCGGCCGTAGGTGGAATAAAAATAAGGCGTATAGGCTTCGAATTCCGCTGCGCAGGTGTCGACCATTTTGAAGACCGCCCGGACCCCCCGGTTTAAGCGGTGCCGGCGGATGTTCAGCTCCTCTGTTTTGGCCAGGTCGGCCAGCTGGCGGTCGGAAAAACCGTATTTTTTCGCCTGCTCCAGAAGCTCCGCAGACAGTTCCCCGATCCCTTCCGCGAGCGCCCCGGCCAGCTTTTGTTCAAGCTCGACCAGTTCCCGGATGTTGTGGAGAAACCACCGGTCGATGCCGGTGCAGGCGTAAATCTCATCCCCGGTCAGGCCCAGGCGGAAGGCGTGGCGCAGGTAAAAAATGCGCTCCGGGCAGGGGGTAATCAACCTGGCCCGGATTTCCTCCCGCAGCTTTTCCTCCCGCCGTTTTTGCGCTTGTGGCTCCCCGGGGCAATTTTCCGGAAGGGTGGGGAACAGCCCGGCCGGCTCGTCCCGGCCGTCCGCGCCCAGGCCGTAGCGGTCCTGCTCTAAGGAGCGAATGGCCTTTTGCAGGGCCTCCTTAAAGTTGCGGCCGACGGCCATTACCTCCCCCACCGATTTCATCTGGGTGGTCAGGGTCCGGTCGGCGCCGGGGAACTTGGCGAAATCCCAGCGCGGGATTTTGACCACGCAGTAATCGATGGTCGGTTCAAAGCAGGCCGGCGTTTCCCGGGTGATGTCGTTGGGCAGTTCGTCCAGCGTGTAACCCACGGCTAACTTGGCCGCAATTTTGGCGATGGGGAAGCCGGTGGCCTTCGAAGCCAGGGCGGACGACCGGGAAACCCGCGGGTTCATCTCCACCACCACCATCCGCCCGGTTTCGGGGTGCACTGCAAACTGGATATTGGAACCCCCCGTTTCCACCCCGATTTCCCGGATAATGCGGATGGCCGCGTTGCGCATCTCCTGGTACTCCCTGTCCGTGAGGGTCTGGGCGGGGGCGACGGTAATGCTGTCCCCGGTGTGGATGCCCATCGGGTCGAAGTTTTCGATGGAGCAGACGATCACCACGTTGTCGGCCCGGTCCCGCATCACTTCCAGTTCGTATTCCTTCCAGCCGATGACGGATTCCTCCACCAGGATCTCTCCTATCGGGCTGTGTTCGATGCCGTGGCCGGCCAGTTCGCGCAGTTCGTCGACGTTGTGGGCGATCCCGCCGCCGGTTCCGCCGAGGGTGTAGGAAGGGCGGACGATCACGGGAAAACCCGTCTCCCTGGCAAAGGCCAGGGCCGCCGCCACCGAATTGACGTAGCGGCTGCGGCAGACGGAGAGGCCGATGCGCTCCATGGCCGCTTTAAAGAGATCTCTTTTCTCGGCCTTTTCGATGGCCTCAAATTTAGCGCCGATCAGCTCCACCCCGTACCGGGCCAAAACCCCGCGCCGGTGCAGTTCGGCGGCCAGGTTTAAGCCGGTTTGCCCGCCGAGGGTGGGCAGCAGGGCGTCGGGACGCTCGCGCCGGATGATTTCTTCCGCCACTTCCGGGGTGATCGGTTCGATGTAGGTCCGGTCGGCCATTTCGGGATCGGTCATAATGGTGGCCGGATTGCTGTTGAGCAGGATCACCTCGTAGCCTTCCTGTTTCAAGGCCCTGCAGGCCTGGGAGCCGGAATAGTCGAATTCGCAGGCCTGGCCGATGATAATCGGGCCGGAGCCGATAATCATGATCTTTTGCAAGTCGATTCGCTTCGGCATACTATCCTCCCTTAACCGCGTCGTTAAAAAGCGCCACCTCTTTTTCGGTGGCGCGGCTTACCCGCCAGCTGGCACAGGAAACGATACCCTCTGGTGAGTCTTCCTCTATCTATGCTATTCTATGCGGGTTGAAAAAATCCTGCCGGCGGTAAAAAAGCTTATCTTTTCCGGCTAATTTCCTCTTGTACCGGAAAAGTTTTTATTTTTATAATAGAGCATGGCGATATTGAATTTCCGGGAGGGGAATACCTTTACCATGATGTTAAGCAAGGGGCAAATGGAAGATTCGATCAGTAAAAAGATTGTCCAATTTGAACGAAATTTTTTCGGGCGAGGTCCGGAAGCGATCAAAACTTATATCTTTGACGACCTGGTTTTAATCAAGCTGGAAGGCGTCTTATCACAGGCGGAAAGGGAGCTGTCCAAAGATCTGGAAGGCATTCTCATGATCAAAAACATGCGTTCCAAATTATTGGAAAACTGCAAAGAATATATCGAAGAAATAATTGCAGAGGTAATGGGTTGCCGGGTAGTCAGCCTGCATACCGATATCAGCACAAAAACCGGCGAAAGAATAATCTTGTTGAAAATAAGCCCCGGTAGCAAGGGGGGAATCTGAAGAAGGAATCATCCTAAAGTGAAAATAATGATTGAGAAAGCTCCTTCTCCATGATAGAATAATGGTTGGTGAAGGGGAGTAGCAAGTATTCCTGACGGCGTCAATACGGCCGGGTGCCCGCTGTCGGGACGGTTGTACCGGTTGCGAGACCTTTACATACTCTTTGGAGTAAGTAAAGGTCTTTATTTTTTCTGGAGGAGGGTGATTTTTTGGAATTGTTTACCCTGGAAACGTTGTTTGCGGTGATGACTGTCATCGTGGCCGATCTTCTGCTGGCCGGCGATAATGCTCTTATTATCGGCGTGGCTTGCCGGGGTTTGCCCGCCAAAGAGAAGCGCCGGGTGCTTCTCTGGGGGATAGGCGGGGCCGTGGTGCTGCGGGTCCTCTTCACTGGAATGCTGACCTACCTGTTGTCTATTCCTTTGCTCAAGGCTACTGGCGGAATACTCCTGGCGGGGATCGCTTTTAAACTCTTTACCCAAAAAGAAGAGACAAACGTGAATAAGGTTTGCGACTCGACAAGTTTTCATAGTGCCGTAAAAATCATTATTCTGGCCGATCTGGCGATGAGTCTGGACAACATGCTGGCCGTGGCGGGAGCGGCCCATGGCAATATTGGCCTGGTGATTTTTGGACTCTTGCTTAGTGTCCCCATCATAATTTTTGGCAGCCAGATAGTTTCCTTGCTGGTGGAAAGATATCCTGTCCTGCTGTTTGCCGGGGCAGGCGTGCTTGCCTGGACGGCGGGGAAAATGTTAGTGGAAGATGCCGTTCTGCAACGATTTATAAATTTCTGGGGATTGAGCAACTGGCAATTGGAGATGCTTGTCCCTTTAGCGGTGACTGTTGTTGTGCTGGTGTTCGGGTGGAACTCGCGCCGGCGACTCCGGCAATCGGTAAGCAATCCACAAAGATAGACTTTTTAGACCGCCGGATTCAGGCAATGGCGATGGCTTTGTCTACCACCTGCCCGCTTAATTCTGCCTTTCGGATGTCAATTTTGACATTTCGGACTTGAAAAGTTGACGGTTTCTGCTCGTTTTTTTATCGTATATTTGATTTGGAAGGCCCAACGGATAGTTGGCAACCGCAATTAGCCGATGGGAAGTCCAGTTCTGATCAGTTATTGTCAGGACTGGCTTTTTTATTTAGCGGGTTAGCCATTCAGGCAAAACGTTCAATCTGCGCAGGAGACAAGGGGGTGTGTGATTGCCGCTGCTCAGGGCCGGTTTCCTGGATGGTGCCCGCAACCAGAAAGACTATAAAAAAGGAGCAGAAGCGATGAACTCTTCGAAGCAAATTATGGAGTCGGAAACTGGATTTTTTGTACTTTTTCCTTCTTTGTGTAAGGGTTGTGGGTCTTGTCTTCACAAGTGTCCGATGAAGGCCCTGCACTGGTCCGATATACTGGGAGTTTACGATTTACCTACGGTGGAAATAGACGCCGATAAATGTGTATCCTGTGGCGTTTGTCAGGAAATTTGTCCGGACTGCGCCATCCTTGTAATCAGAAAAATGGACGGTGACTGTATGGCCTGTGCAACGTGCGAGTCGGTGTGCCCGGGAGGCGCGATTTACGTCTGCGGCTCGCTCGAATATACACTTAATCCTGAAAAATGCTTGCGTTGCGGAGAATGTTTCCGGGCCTGCCCTACGGGGGCCATGAGTAAAAAGGCCTGCTTTGAACATCGATTTAATTTTTAATTTTTTAGTTGAAGAGGGATCAACCCTTATTGTATAATTTTAATTAATAACCTGGTGAGGGAGGTAAAAGAGGAATGGCCGAATTAAGGTATCCGAAAAGGGTCGTTTTGGGGGAAATCACCGTGCGGGACGGTTTCCAGCACGAAGAGAAGTTAATCCCCACCCTGGCCAAGCTTTGGGTTTTGGAAGAACTGATCCTGGCGGGGTTTAAGCGCCTGGAAGTCACCAACTACGGAAACCCCCGGGGAATGCCCCAGTTTGCCGACGCCGACGAGCTGTTTAAACTTTTGCGCGGCAGCAAAAAGGTTAAAGATAAAATGGCCGGCGTGGAATTGACCG
>JBFLZY010000086.1:0-11139 GCA_040755975.1 Bacillota bacterium
CGATCTTTGGTTCGAAGTTGTTTTCACTCATCGCTTCTTAACCCACCTCCGCAAAAAGACCTTTGGACATGGCCATGAGCATGCGGTCCTTGTAGCCCTGCAGCTGGATGGCCTTGTTCGGGCACTCGCCGGCGCAGGTGCCGCAGCCCTGGCAGACGACGGCTTCGATTTCCGCAACGTTATCTTTAATCCGGGGCGCATTGTAGGGGCACAGGCGCACGCAGGTCAGGCAGGCCTGGCATTTGTCCGGCTGGACTTTGGCGAAAACGCCGCGGGATTCCAAAATGCTCCGGCTCAAAATGGTCGCCGCCCGGCCCGCCGCCGCCTTCGCCTGGGCGATGCACTCCTCCAGGTTCTTCGGGCCGTGGGCCGTACCCGCCATGAAGATACCTTCCGAGGCGAAATCGACGGGGCGCAGCTTCATGTGCGCTTCCAGGAAGAAGCCGTCTTCGTTTAAGGGAACCTTAAACAGCTGGGAAAGCTGGTGATTTTCTTCCCGCTTCACGATGGCCGCCGCCAGGCCGATTAAATCCGCTTCGATGGCGATTTTCTCTCCCAATATGGGGTGGGTGACGGTGACCAGCAGTTTGCCGTTTTCGGCCTGTTCAACCACCGGTTTGTCGTTCTCGGTGTAACGGATGAAAATGACCCCTTTATTTCTAGCCTCGCGATAATACTCTTCAAAGAAAGCGTACGTCCGGATGTCCCGGTAGAGCACGTAGACGTTGGTTTTGGGGTCTTTTTCTTTCATTTCCAGGGCCAGCCGCACGGCCTTCGAGCAGCAGACCCGGCTGCAGTAGGGTCGGTCCTTTTCGCGGGAACCCACGCAATTAATGAAGACCACGTTTTTGGCCTCCGTAATCCGCGGATCCCCGGCCGCAATCGCCTCGCCGAACTCCAGCTGGGTGAGCACGTTGGGATGCCGGCCGTATAAATACTCCGCCGGCTTGTATTCTTCCGCGCCGGTGGCAATAATGGTCACCCCGTGCTGAATCTCTTCTCCCGCTTCTAAGGTGGTGACAAAGTTGCCCACGTAACCGGCGACGGCCTGAATCTTCGAACCGGTATGGACCTCAATCCGGGGGTGCCGGTTGACTTCCTGGACCAGTCCGCTAAGATATGCCGGGATGTTTTCCTTATTCAAACCTTCCTTTAAACGGCGGGCAGCATTGCCGCCCAAAGCAGCTTCCTTCTCCACCAGGTGGACCTGGTAACCCATGTCGGCCAGACTTAAAGCGGAAGTCATGCCGGCGGGGCCGCCGCCGATGACCAGCGCCGCCCTGGTCACCCCCGCGGTAATCTGCGGGATGGGCTCCAGCAGGGCCGCCTTGGCCACGACCATCTTCACCAGGTCGATGGCCTTTTCCGTGGCTTTCTCCGGCTCATGCATGTGCACCCAGGAGCACTGGTCGCGAATGTTGGCCATCTCAAACAGGTGGCGGTTTAAGCCCGCTTCCCGCATCGTTTCCCAGAAGAGCGGCCGGTGCGTCCGCGGGCTGCAGGAAGCAATGACCACCCGGTTCAGGTTGTGCTCCTCGATCTTCTGCTTCACTTCGGCCTGGCTGTCCTGCGAACAGACGTAGAGGTACCCGCCGGCGTAAACCACGTTCGGGAGCTTTTTGGCCTCCTCGACCACCTTCGGGACGTTGACCACGCTGCCGATGTTCACGCCGCAGTGGCAGACGAAGACGCCGATCCGCGGCGGCTCGCCGGAAACGTCCCGCTCGGGCGGAAATTCCCTTTCCTTCACCAGCGTGCCCCGGGACTCGGCGAGCAGGCTGGCCGCCGCGCCGGCCGCTGCGCTGGCCTGCATGACCGTTTCCGGGATGTCCTTGGGGCCGCTCTGGACTCCCGCCGCGTAGATCCCTTCCTGGTTGGTGCCCACGCCCGTCAGCGGGGCCAGTTTGGCAAAGCCGTAGCCGTCCGTTTCCAGGCCCAGCTTCCCGCTCAGTTCCCGGACCCCCGGCGTGGGCTCCAGGCCGACGGAGAGAACCACCAGGTCGAATTCCTCGGTGGTGACGGAGCCGTCCTCGTTGGCGTAACGGATCAGCAGGTTCTTGTTTTCGTCCTGCGTTTCTTCAAGGGCGTAGATCCGCGAGCGGATAAACCGGACGCCCAGTTCGTCCTTGGCGCGGTTGTAGTACCGCTCAAAACCTTTGCCGTAGGTGCGCATATCCATGTAAAAGATGGCGGTCTCCAGGGGGTCCTTGCTGTGCTCTTTGGCGATGACCGCCTCTTTAATGGCGTACATGCAGCACACGGCGGAGCAGTAGTCTTTTTCGATGCGCACGTTCCGGGAGCCCACGCACTGAATCCAGGCGATGCGCTTCGGTTCTTTGTGGTCGGAGGGGCGCACCAGGTGGCCCTGGAAGGGGCCGGAGGCGCTTAAGACCCGCTCGAATTCAAGGCTGGTCAGCACGTTGGGGAACTTGCCGTAGCCGTAGTAGTCCAGCACTTCGGGGCTGAACCGCTTAAAGCCGGGGCAGCTGATGATCGCCCCCACCTTGACCTGGATGATCTCTTCTTCCATGGAATGGTCGACGGCTCCCGCCTGGCAGGCGTCTTCGCAGGCGCCGCACTCGATGCAGTTTTCCTTGTCGACCACGTAGGCGTTCGGGTACGCCTGGGCGTAAGGCTTGTAAATCGCTTTCCGCTCCCCCAGGCCCTGGTTGAATTCCGAAGGCACGTCGATGGGGCAGGCCTCGGCACATTCCCCGCACCCCTTGCATTTTTCAATGTCCACGTAGCGGGGGCGCTGCCGGATGGTCACGGTGTAGTTGCCCGCTTCCCCTTCGATGTCTTCCACGTCGGAGCAGGTGTAGATCTTGATGTTCAGGTGCCTTCCGCATTCCACCAGTTTGGGGGAAAGGATGCACATGGAGCAATCGTTGGTGGGAAAAGTCTTATCCAGCATCGGCATGGTGCCGCCGATGGCAGGGGAGCTTTCCACCAGGTACACATAATAGCCGGCTTCCGCGAGATCGAGCGAAGCCTGGATGCCGGCGATACCGGCGCCAATCACCAGTACCGCGCCAATTTTCTCGTCCGCCATAAAACTGACTCCTACCCCTTTCTCCTGAAATCTAATATTCCGCCGGCAGGCGGTCCAGTTCGGCCTTGGTAAAGACCGGCCCGTCCTTGCAGACGTACTTGGGGCCCACGTTGCACCGCCCGCACATCCCGATGCCGCATTTCATCCTGTTTTCCAAAGACAGGAGGATGTGCTCGGGAGCAAAGCCCAGCTCTTCCAGCACGGGCATGGTAAACTTAATCATCACCGGCGGCCCGCAAACGATGGCGTAAGCGTTTTCCGAACTGGGCGCCACTTCCTTCGTGCAGGCGGGAACGAAACCGACCTTTTTATTCCAACCCTCGCAAGGGGCGTCGATGGTGCAGACCAGGTTGAGGTCCGAACGCTTTTCCCATTCGGCCAGCTCCTCCTTGTAGAGCAGCAGGCCGGGGTTTCTGGCGCCGTAAATCACCGTCAGGTCGCCGAAATCCCCCCGGTGCTCGGGATGCAGGATGTAGGTGACCAGCGAGCGCAGGGTGGTAAAGGCAAAACCGCCGCCGATGACGACCACGTTTTTCCCTTTCAACTTTTCAATGGGATAGCTGTTGCCCAGGGGCCCGCGCACGCCCAGGATGGCGCCTTCCGGCATGGCGTGGAGCGCCGTCGTCACCACCCCCACTTTGGCCACGGAAAACTTCAAAAACCCCTTCTCCGTGGGAGAAGAAGCAATGCCGAAGGGGGCCTCCCCCTTGCCGAAAACGCAGATCTCCACAAACTGCCCCGGCAGGTAGGAAAAAGACTGTTCGTCTTCCTCCTTTAAAAACTGCAGGGTAAACGTGTGGATCAGCCGGTCGTCGGTTTCAATAAAATGCTTCACCAGTTTTACCGGTATGGGCATGTATGGATTGCTCATTTTCCATCTCCTCCCGCCCCCTGGATATCTGCTAAAACCTGGCGGATATCGATATTCACCGGGCAGCTGACAATGCACCGGCCGCAGCCGACGCAGGCCACCGCCGCGAAATTGTCCGTGAAATACTTGAACTTGTGCATGAAACGCTGGCGGAAGCGCTCCTTTTGCGTCGGGCGGGGATTGTGCCCGGACCCGTGCAGGGTAAAAAGACCGAACATGCAGGCGTCCCAGTTGCGGATCCGGCAGCCGGCCGCATCCTTCGCTTCGTCCACAAGGTCGAAGCAGTGGCAGGTGGGGCAGCTGTACGTACAGGCCCCGCAGCCCAGGCACCGCTCACTCACCAGGTCCCAAACGGGGTCGTGGTAATTTCCGTCCATCTTTTCTTTCAAACCCGCCAGGTTGATGGTGCAGCTGATTACCGCCGCTTCCTTCACTTTGGCGGCGGCGGCCCGGTCATCTTCGCCGGCCGGCGCCAGCGCCAAGCCGGCCGCAAAATCCTTTCCTTTTGCACTGACCACCTCAACCACGTACTGATCGCCGGTGTCGGTCAGCAGCAGGTCCAGCCCTGCGGTGCCAAAGGGGCCGCCGTTTAAAGAAGTACAAAAACAGGTGGTCCGCGGCTCGCTGCAACCCAGGCCGACCAGCACGGTGTTGCCCCGCCGGGCCAGGTAGTAGGGGTCCTGGTATTGATCGCCGTAAAAAACTTTATCCAGCAAGACAAAGCTTTGCGCATCACAGGGGCGCAGGCCGAAAATCACTTTCTTCCCGGTATCCAGGCACTCCTGCAGGTCCGCCGCCTCCCCGACGGCGTAGGTGAAAAGGGCCTCCGTGGGCGGGAAAAGGACCCCCTTGGGCGGGATTACTGAATTACCGTAGCTAAAATCGGCTTCGGCCCCGCTCCGGATCGGTGCAAAGTAGAAATCAAGCCCTTTCTTGACGGGCGCAAACACCTGGTACTGCCCGGCCAGCCCGTCAAGAAGCGCGTTCAGCTCACTTTTCTTAATGATCATCCTTTTCACCTCACTCCTTCACCAGGAATGCCTGCGGGTCGTTCGGGGCAAACGTAGTTAAAGCAGGTTTGCGCTCCAGATCGACGCCCGCTTCGTAACCAAACAAATCTTTGACGTCTTTGACCATCTTCCGGGTCAGGACGGAGAGCTTCAACCCCACGGGGCAGGCCCGCTCGCAGGCGCCGCAGTCGGCACAGCGCCCGGCCAGGTGAAAGACCCGCACGGCCTGAAAGAGCAGGTTGTCCTGCGTTTGCGCCGCTTTCCCGATCCACTGCGGCGTGGAGCAATCCACAAAGCACTCTTCGCAGTAGCACAGCGGGCAGGCCTGGCGGCAGGCGTAGCAGCGGATGCAGCGGCTGAGCTCTTCCGCCAGGAAAGCCCTGCGCTTAAGAGCCGGCAGCGCCGCAAAGGCCTCCACCGCACTGAAATCGCTTGCCGGCTTTTCCGGCACCCGTTCGCCGGCCAGCTCGTCGTAAATTACCGGGTTGGGGTGGGCGCAGGCCAGGCAGGTATCGTGAAGCGTTTCGGCCAGGGGAACGGTCTTTTCAAAATCCTTTCCCTCCAGCACCAGCGTGCCGTTCTCGACCCGGGCCGCGAGCAGTTCCCGGCCTTCCAAAAGCGCCCCTACCTTCCGGCGGTCAATCATGCCGGCGCAGGGGACCCCGATGATATATAAATTTTCCCGGTTGATTTGATTCTCCTGGATCAGCGTAACAATCGCCCGCGTGTCGCAACCCTTGGCCACCACCGCCGTTTTCCCCTTTCGCTTCGGCAGGTAAACGGCCAGGTTGTTTTCACACGTCTGGTCCCAGATCAACTTTCCCGCGTCTTCCGGACGGCGGACAAAGCAGGGGGTGCTCCGGAGGGGCAGACTTCCCGCGCCAAAACCCAGCACCAGCTCCACCCGTCCCTCGGCCAGCAGTCTTTTCGCCGCGTCCTGGATTAAGCCGGTGATTTGCATCCGCAACAACCCTCCTCGCTTCTTTCTGCCAGTCCTTGATTGGGCCCGAGTTTTTTCACCTTTTCGGTCACTTCCTTGATTAATTCGGCAAACCGGCCTCCTTCGGAAGCCGAAACCCAGGCGAAATTAACCCGGCCTTCCTCCACGCCCAGGTAATCTAGCAAGTTTTTCAACAGGGCGAATTTTCTCCGGGCCACCAGATTGCCACTAACATAGTGGCAGTCGCCCGGGTGTCACCCGGAGGTGAGCACGCCGTCGGCCCCGTGCCTTAGTGCGCTGATGATAAACAACGGATTGACCCGGCCCGCGCAGGGCACCCGGACCACCCGGACGTTCGGCGGATACTGAATCCTGCTTACGCCGGCCAAATCTGCCCCCGCATAACTGCACCAGTTGCACAAAAAAGCCACTATTTTCGGTTCCCAGTCCATCTTGGTTTCCCTCCTCTCCCCGCTATAACGCCTTGACCATTGCCATGATCTGGTCGTCGGTAAATCCTTTCACGTTGATCGCCCCGCAGCGGCACGACGAAGCACAGGCCCCGCAGCCCTTGCAGAGGGCTTCGTTGACCCTGGCCACTTTTTCCGCCGGATCCACGGCCACCGCCTTCGCCGGGCAAACCGCCTCGCACAAACCGCAGGCGGTGCACTTGCGCCTGTTCACGTAAGCGCACTTTCCTTCCACCACGACGACGTCCCGGGCCAGCACGGTGGCGGCGCGGGCGGCGGCAGCCTTGGCCTGGCAGATGTTTTCTTCCAGGTTCTTGGGGCCGTGGGCCAGACCGCAGATAAACACACCGTCGTTACTGGAGTCGACGGGGCGCAGCTTCATGTGCGCTTCCAGGAAAAAGCCGTCTTCGTTCAGCGGCACCTTGAACAGCTGGGATAACTTGCTGTTTGCCGCCGCCGGCAAAATGGCCGTCGCCAGGCCCACCAGGTCGGCCCTAATCCGCAGGGGAACCCCCAGGATGTGGTCGGTCACCGTGACGTTCAGGCAATCTTCCGCCGCTTCCACCACCGGCTTGCCGGCGGGCTCGTAACGGACGAAAACGACCCCCTTTTCCCGGGCCTGCTGGTAATATTCTTCATAGAAAGAGTACGTCCGCATGTCGCGGTACAAAATGTAGACACCCATTTCAGGGTTCATTTCCTTTAACTGCAGGGCGGTTTTGATGGCCTTCGTACAGCAAATCCGGCTGCAGTACATCCTGCCCTCTTCCCGCGAACCCACGCACTGGATCAGCACCACGCTTTTGGCGCCGCTCACCCGGGGATCGCCGGCGGCCAGGGCCTCGCCCAGCTCTAAAAAGCTCAGCACCCGCTCGTCCCGGCCGTAGAGGTACCCGGCCGGCCGGTACTCTTCGGCGCCCGTGGCAATCACCGCCGCGCCGTGCTGAATTTCTTCGCCGGAAGAAAGGGTGGTGACAAAGTTCCCCACGAACCCGGAAACGTCTTCCACCGTGCAGCCCGGGTGGACCTTGATCAGCGGGTGCTTTTCCACCTTTTCGATTAGCCCGGCCAGGTAACCTGGTACGTCTTCTCCTTTAAAGCCCACCTTGATCCGGTTGGCCAGGCCGCCCAGGCGGCTCTCTTTTTCCACCAGATGCACCTGGTAACCCTGTTCAGCAAGCTCTAAGGCGCAGGTCATCCCGGCAACGCCGCCCCCGATGACCAGGGCGCTGTTGGTCATACCCAGGGTGGACTGCTGCACCGGCTCCAAAAAGGCGGCTTTGGCGACCGCCATTTTCACCAGGTCTTTCGCCTTGGCGGTGGCTTTGGCCGGCTCGTTCATGTGCACCCAGGAGCACTGGTCCCGGATGTTGGCCATTTCAAACAGGTGGGCGTTTAAGCCCGCCTCCCGCAAAGTCTCCTGGAAGAGCGGCTCGTGGGTGCGGGGGGTACAGGAGGCCACCACCACCCGGTTCAGGTTGTTTTCCAGGATCGCTTCCCGGATGATGTTCTGGGCGTCCTGGGAACAGCTGTAGAGGTTTTCCATGGCGAAAACCACGTTGGGCAGGGTTTTGGCGTATTCCACCACTTCCGGGACATTAACCACGCTGCCGATGTTGATGCCGCAATGGCAGACGAAAACGCCGATCCGGGTGGGTTCGCCCAGCACGTTTCTTTCGGGGGGGTAGGTTTTCGTCTTCACCAGGGTGCCGCGGGCTCCCGCCAGCGCAACTTCCGCGTCCCCGGCGGCCGCGCTGGCCTGCATTACCGTTTCCGGGATGTCGCACGGGCCGCGGAACGCACCGGCAACGTAAACTCCCCCCCGGGCTGTTTTTACTCCCGTCAGCGGGAGAGGTTCGCAGAAATTATACTCGTTGACGATCAGCCCCAGCTTTTGCGCCTGCTCGCTGAAGTCCGCCGGGGCTTGCAAACCGATGGAAAGCACCACCAGGTTAAAGCGGTCGGTCCGGAGGCTGCCGTCTTCGCAGGCGTACCTGACGAGCAGGTCGCAGCTGCCGTCGGCCGCTTCCTCCACGGCGTAAATCCGCGAGCGGATAAACTTTACGCCGTGCTCCCGCTCGGCCCGGACGTAATATTTCTCAAAGTCCTTGCCGTAGGTCCGCATGTCCATGTAAAAGATGGCCGTTTCCAGTTTGCCGGGGCTGTGTTCTTTGGCAATCACCGCTTCTTTGATGGCGTACATGCAGCACACCGCCGAGCAGTAGCCAAGTTCGTTGCGCACGTTCCGGGAACCGACGCACTGGATCCAGGCAATCTTTTCCAGCTCCCGGTGGTCCGACGGGCGGATCAGGTGCCCGCCGAAGGGGCCGGAAGCGCTTAAAATCCTCTCAAACTCCAGGCTGGTAATCACGTTCGGGTATTTTCCGTAGCCGTAATAATCCAGTTCGGCGGCGTCAAATTTGGTAAACCCCGGGCATAAAATGACGGCGCCGACGCTTAACTCCAGGACTTCATCTTCCATGCCGTGATCAATGGCCCCCGCCTGGCAGGCTTCCTCGCAGGCGCCGCATTCCAGGCAGTTTTCCTTGTCGATGGCGTAGGCGTTCGGGTAGGCCTGGGCGTATAATTTATAGATGGCTTTGCGCTGGCTCAGTTTCTGGTTGAATTCGTCGTCGACGTCCTGGGGGCACTCTTCGGCGCAGGAGCCGCAGCCGGTGCATTTATCGATATCTACGCAGCGGGCGTGTCTCTTCACAATCGCTTTAAAGTTGCCGGGCTCCCCCTGCAAATCCAGCAATTCCGATCCGGTGAGGATTTCGATGTTCAGGTGCCTGCCGCATTCCACCAGTTTGGGTGAAAGAATGCACATTGAACAATCGTTGGTCGGAAAGGTTTTATCCAGCATAGGCATGGTCCCGCCGATGGCCGGCGCCTTTTCCACCAGGTAGACGTAGTAGCCGGCCTCGGCCAGGTCGAGAGAGGCCTGAATCCCAGCGATCCCGGCGCCGACGACCAGAACGGCGCCAACGTTCTGACTGCTCATTTACCGGATCACCTCGTCTTTTCGTTCGTTAATCCTTCAGTAAGAAAAAATCTTTTCGTTATGATAACTTTAAAGTGAAAACAATGTCAAGCTTTTTGTCCTCCCACCGGTGTCCTTTATCGTTTCAGCCGTCGGGCTGTTTTTGTTCAGCGTCGCTCCGATGCTCCGGGATCATGGCGAGTCGTTACCCCGCTCACTCCGATGCTCCACGCCGGCAGCGCCACGGCTCGCTTCTGACCGGACTGGCGGCGCTGCAAAGGCGGCTCGAAAATGGTTGAGCTTTCATCGTTTTACGTCCTGTCAAAGTAACGCTTAGTATTTTCCAGTTACCTTTTGGGTGCCGCTGGTTTCGCGCCGCCGTCCGGTTACCATCGCTTCGCCGGGCGCTGTTACCGGCGTTCCACATATGTCGTTCGCCGGGGCAATCGCCTCGCCATTCAAGTCCCAACGTGATATTTTAACTATTCTTTTCAAAATTTGATATCCGGCTGACGATGATCAATATTACCTGCCTTTGCACATATGTCGCTCCGCTTGAACTAAAAACAGCCCTCCGCCTGGGTCTAAAACGATACCGGAACTTTTCCTTGCCGAATATAATTTAAGCGGCGGCCTCTTTTCTGGCTTCCGACTTCCGACATCCGACGACCGACGACTGACACTACCTTTGCCGGAACGTTTTGGTAAACGAATCGCAGTAAATATCCTTGTTTAACAGGATATTGGCCGCGGCGACGGCGTCCAGCAGGGCGTCGTCGTCCAGGTCGACGATGGCGGAGTCGAGGCCCGCCGCCATGGACATGACCAGGAAGGTGCGGTTGAGCAGGTGCCGGTCGGCGCAGCGCTGGGATACGTTGCTTAAGCCCATGGTCGTCTTGGGCGGGGGATCGGCCAGCATCTTAATCTGCCGCAGGGCCTCCAGCACTTCCGGGCCGTGCTCCTGGCCCACGTTGCAGGGGAGGACCAGCGGATCGATGAAAAGATCTTCCATAGGAATCCCGTTGGCGTCGGCGTTGACGACAATTTCCATGGCCAGGGCGGCGCGGTCGGCGGCGCTCTTGGGCACGCCCTTTTCGTTCATCGCCAGGCCGATGATGGCCGCCCCGTACTTCGCGGCCATAGGCATGTAGATGTCCATCTTCCACTGGTCGGCGGTGGTGGAATTAATCAGCGCCTTTCCTTTATGCACCGCCAGACCTGCTTCGATGGCCTCCGGGTTGGTGGAATCGAGGCAGCAGGGCAGGTCGACCGTTTCCTGGGCGATTTTCACCAGCCATTCCATGACGGCCGGCTGATCCTTGGCGTCGACCGTAGGGCCGGTATTGATATCCAGAAAAGCGGCGCACCGCTCAAACTGGCGTTTTGCCCAGTACCGGACGGGCTCCGGATCGCGGTTTAAAATGGCTTCCCGGATATCTTTAAACATTCCGTTGATTCGTTCACCAATTAAAAGCATTAGACTAAGCCCCCTTTAATTTAATTTTTTAATACACGTTCGGTTCCATCATTTTCGCGATGTGCGCCCGGAACTGTTTCATGGATTCCGGATGCCGCAACACCATGATGGCACCGCCGGCCTGGGCAAAGGTGGTGGCCGTCAAGGTTTCCCAGAGGATGGCCCGGCGCGCCTGGTCGCCCCAATCCGGAGCCTCTTCGGTCGTGCTTTTGGCCTCTTTGCTCTTCCAGGCCTCCTGGCCGACAAAGCAGATTACCGGCATGGCCAGCATTTTATCCCCCGTCAGGGCGCCTATTCTGGCCCGCTCCATAATGGAATAAGCGTACTCCAGGCCGT
>JBFLZY010000087.1:0-10835 GCA_040755975.1 Bacillota bacterium
GCCGGCTGCGGCCAAAAGAGCGGCACCCCCGCGGCGCCGGGCGCCTCCAAGGCGCCTTCCGCCCAGCGTGACTACATCCTCATCGGCAGGCCGAACCCGACCACCGGTCCTTTAGCCGGCTTCGGCGAAGGAACCCCCTGGGCCGAGGAAAGGGCCCTGGAAGCCATCAACAAGGACGGCGGGATCTTCATCAAAGAACTGAACAAAAAACTCCCCGTCAAGATCAAAGTGGTCGACACCGAGAGCAACCCGACCAAAGCGGCGGAAGTGGCCGCCAAGCTCATCCTGGAAGACAAGGTCGACCTCATGGTCGTCATGCACACCCCGGATACGGTCAACCCGGTTGCCGCCATCTGCGAGCGCTACGAAGTCCCCTGCATTTCCTTGGACGCCCCCGTAGAAGCCTGGCTGACCGGCGGTCCCTACAAATGGAGTTACCACGCGTTCTGGACGGTTGACAAACTGACCGACCAGTTCATCAGCACCTGGGACCAGGTTGCCGGCCAAACCACCAAGGTAGTCGGCGGGTTGTTCCCCAACGACCCCGACGGCAAGACCTGGTCGGAGATATTTGCCAAAAAACTGCCGGAAAAAGGATACAAGTACGTTGACTCGGGAAGGTTCCCCTACGGCACCAAAGACTACAGCGCAATAATCAACAAGTTTAGGCAGGAAAAGGTCGAGATCCTTACGGGAACAATGATCGCTCCCGACTTTGCCACGGCCTGGCGGCAGTTCCACCAGCAGGGGTTTGTGCCCAAGATCGTTACCGTCGGCAAGGCGTACCTTTTCCCGTCGGACGCTGCCGCCCTCGGCGGCGACCTCGCCCAGGGTTTGACGGCGGAGCTCTGGTGGAGCCCCCACCACCCGTTCAAATCTTCGCTGACCGGGGAAACCACGGCTGAACTCTGCAGCGCGTGGACCAAAGAGAGCAAGAAACAGTGGAGCTCCCCGCTGGGGTTCAAGTACGCCGGCATCGAGATCGCCGTCGACGTCTTAAAGCGCGCCCAGTCCCTGGATAAGAACAAAATCAGGGAGGCCATCGAGCAGACCGACCTGGCCACCATGGTCGGAAAGATCAAGTACAACGAAAAGCACTACTCCGAAACCCCCCTGGTTACCGGCCAGTGGGTGAAAGGCAAAGAGTGGCCCTGGGAACTGCAGATCGTGAACAATTCCCAGCACCCGGAAATACCGACGACCGGAAAACTCGTTTTCCCCTTAAAGTAGCCGTTTTCTACCGCCGGAGGGGGCCTTTGCAAAGGCTCCCTCCGGCAAAAAACGTATGGACAGGGTGTTTACACCGATGAACAATATCTTGAGCGTGGATGATTTGAGCGTCTCCTTCGGGAGCCACCAGGTCTTGAACTCCCTTTCCTTCACCTTGAAGGAAAGGGAGATCCTGGGGGTAATCGGCCCCAACGGGGCCGGGAAGACAACCCTCATGAACGCCCTGACCGGCCTCTTGAAGCCGGACCGGGGCAGGATTGTCTTCCAGGGGGCCGACGTTACGAACCTCTCCCCGGCCAGGCGGTGCCGCTTCGGCATCGGCAGGACGTACCAGATACCCCGGCCCTTCGTGAACATGACGGTCTTTGAAAATGTCCTCGTGGGCGCCGTTCACGGGGCCTCGCTCTCCGAGAAGGAAGGAAAAAAGAAATCCTTGGAAATCCTGGCCGCGACCGGCCTTTTGGAAAAGAAGGATCTACCGGCCGGAAGGCTCGACCTTCTCGACCGGAAGAGGCTGGAGCTGGCCAGGGGCATGGCCACCAACCCGGTGGTTCTCCTCCTGGACGAAGTGGCCGCCGGCCTTACCGAAGCGGAAGTCGCCAACGTAATCAAAATCGTCAAAAAGATCAAAGAAAACGGGATCACCATCATCTGGATAGAGCATATCCTCATGACGATGGTGGAAGCGGCCGACCGGGTCCTGTGCATAGCCGCCGGCAAAGCCCTCGTGTGCGGCACCCCGAAGGAAGTCCTGGCGTCAAAAGAGGTGGCAGAGGCTTATTTAGGAGTGGAGGAAGATTGATCATCTTGCGGATTGAAAATCTCAATGTCTTCTACGGGGATTTTCAGGCCATCCGAAACGTATCCTTGGAGATTCCCCAGGGCTCCGTCGTCTCCTTAATCGGAGCGAACGGGGCGGGAAAGTCAACGCTTTTAAAAGCGGTCTCCGGGCTTCAAAAGCCCGCTGCAGGCAAAATTACATACTCGGGAGCGGACATCACCGGGCTTTCCCCGGATAAAATCGTCGCCGCCGGCATCTCCATGGTTCCGGAAGGGGGAAGGGTTTTCCCCCGGCTGACCGTTCTGGAAAACCTTCTCGTCGGGTCGTATACGCCCAAAGCAAGAAAAAAGAGGAACACCCTTTTAGAAAAGGTTTACGAGCTGTTTCCCCGGCTGGCGGAAAGATCCCGCCAGCTCGCCAACAGCTTAAGCGGGGGCGAGCGGCAGATGCTCGCCATCGGCAGGGCGCTCATGTCCGACCCCAGGCTCATCTTGTTTGACGAAATATCGCTCGGCCTGGCGCCGCGGGTCATCAAGGACATCTACCAGCGGATCAAAGAGATCAACCGCACCGGCACCACCATCGTGCTGGTCGAGCAGGACGTCAAGAGAAGCCTCAAAGCCTCGGAAAAAAGCTACGTGCTGCTGGAAGGCAAAGTCGTTTTGGCGGGAAGGTCAAAAGAGCTTTCCGAAGAAGAGGTCAGGAAGGCCTATTTCGGCCTGTAGCATGGGAGGGTAAAGTATGCTTCAGTCGGTAATCAACGGTATCCTTTTGGGCGGACTTTACGCGGTAATCGGCATCGGCATGTCCATGATCTTCGGCATCATGCGGCTGACCAACCTGGCCCACGGCGACCTGATGATCCTCGTCAGCTACCTGGCCGCCGTAACGATCAGCCTTTTCGGCCTGCCCCCGCTCCTTACCCTCGTCCTGGTGATCCCCTTGATGTTCTTCGTCGGCTTCGTCATTCAATCCTCCTTGTTGAACAGGGTTCTGGGGAAGGGAATGGAACCGCCCCTTTTGGTCACCTTCGGCCTGTCCATCATTCTGCAAAATGCCCTTTTGATCGTCTTTACGCCCGACGCAAAGACGCTGACCAACCCCCTGGCGACGAAATACTTCGCCCTTGGCGGGAATCTGACCGTTCCCGTCATTTACCTGCTGGACTTTTTGATGGGCCTGGCCGTGATTATCGCCCTTAGCCAGTTTTTCCAGCGGACTTACCTCGGCCGGGCCATCCGCGCCGCCTCCGACGACGAGGGCGCCGCCCAGTTGATGGGCATCAGCACAAAGCGGATCTACAGCTACGCCATGGGCATCGCCATGGTCACCGCCGCGGTGGCGGGCGTCCTGGTGGGCATGACCTTCACCTTTTACCCGTACACCGGCACCCAGTACCTGATCATCGCCTTCGGCGTCGTGGTGATCGGCGGGCTGGGGAACATGATCGGCACGCTGGTTGCCGGGATGATCCTGGGGCTGGCCCAGCTCCTCGGCGCCTACTTCTTCGGCGCCGGTTTTCAGCTCCTTTTCGGCTACGTCGTTTTGCTGGTGGTGCTGGCCGTAAGGCCGCAGGGAATATTCGCAAGGTGATTCGAAAGGGGTCGATGAGTTATCGTTTCGATCAAAACTTACTTCAAAACCGGCATTTTGGGAGCGCTTCTCCTGGCCCTGCTGACCATGCCCCTTTGGGCCGCCCAGTACCTGGTCCTCGTCTTCATGCTCGTCTTTTTATACCTGACGATTGCCCAGATGTGGAACCTCCTGGCGGGGTACGCCGGACTGGTCTCCCTCGGCACCCAGATCTTCATCGGCCTCGGGGGTTATACGCTGGCCGTCCTCACCGAGTACTACGGGTTCCCCGTCTGGCTGGGGGTGCTCTTTGGGGGAGTTGTCGCCGTCCTGTTCGCGCTGGTCATCTCCGTTCCCATTTTCCGGATGAGGGGCGTGTACTTTACCATCGCCACCTGGATCGTCGCCGAGGCCCTTTTGGTCTTCTTCAGCAACTGGGCCTACGTCCGCCAGGGGATGGGGTTCTTCATCCGGGCGGCCTACAAACTGACAACCGATCAGCTGTACTACGCCGCCCTTTTTCTCGGGCTCGGGGCGGTCGTCCTCGTCTACGTCCTTTTGCGCACGAAGCTGGGCCTGGGGCTGATGGCCATGCGCGACGAGGAGACGGCCGCCGAAACCGCGGGGGTGGAAATTTTCCGCTCAAAACTTGCCTGTTTTTTAATCAGTTCGTTTGTCGTCGGTTTAACCGGCGGGGTGTTTTACCTCTCCCAGGTCTTCATCCAGCCGTACGCCGCCTTTGGGATCAACTGGACCATCGCCGTCGTCTTCATGGTGATCATCGGCGGCATCGGCACCATCGAGGGGCCGGTCATCGGCGCCGTGATCTACGTGATCCTGCAGCAGTACCTCTCCGAATACGTGGGGATGAGCCTTTTGATCCTGGGAGCGGTCGCCATTCTGGTGATTCTCGCCTCCCCTGCCGGGATCATGGGAACCGTTCAGAAAAAGTTCGGGTTCGCCCTGCTCTCGCCGCGGAGGGAGTAGGGGCACCCTTCTTCTTGAGGAGGGCAACGCAGTGAGCTTCCAAAGAAAGGTTATCAAAACCACCTGCAAGAGCTGTCACGGCGGCTGCGGAGTTCTGGTCACGCTGGAAAACGGAAGGATAGTCCGTCTGGAAGGAAACCCGGCTTCACCGACCAGGGGAACCATGTGCGCCAAAGGGCTGGCAAGCGTTCAGGAAGTTTCCAACCCCAACCGCCTTTTGCACCCGATGAAAAGGAAGGGCAAAAGGGGGGAGGGGAGATGGGAAAGAATAAGCTGGGAAGAAGCGCTTGCCATCATCAGCGGCAAAATGAAGCAAAGCATTGCCCGGTATGGAGCGAGTTCTGTGGCCGTACTGCAGGGGACCGGCAGGGGCTACAACAGGTATACTTTCCGGTTTGCCCGTTCCATCGGCACACCGAACGTCGGTGTACCCGCTCATTTTTGCTACGCCCCCCGGCTCGCCGTCTTCGGCCTGACGGTAGGCGGAAGGCTGTATTGCGATTACCACGGCTGGGGCGGCGAATATCCAAAGACACAGATTTCCTGGGGAAAGCAGCTGGAAATTACCAGTGCGGACGGCGAAATGGCGGTCTGGTTTCTGGATTCGCTGGAAAAGGCGGAGCACCTTATTCTGGTGGACCCCAGAGCCACCCGCCTGGCCGGGAGGGCCGACCTGTGGCTGCAGGTCCGGCCCGGTACGGATGCCGCTTTGGCCCTCGGCATGCTCAACGTCATCATCAACGAAGGATTATACGACAGGGATTTCGTTGTGAATTGGACTTACGGCTTCGAAAGGCTAAAAGAAAGAGTCCAGGAGTATCCCCCCGAGGTAGCGGCCCGGATAACCTGGGTTCCCAAGGAGAAGATCGTAAAGGCCGCCAGAATTTTTGCCGAATGCCGGCCCGGCTGCATCCAGATCGGAGAGAGCCTGGAAGCGTCGAACAACTCTATCCAGACTTTGCGGGCGATAGTCTGTCTTATGGCGGTTACCGGGAATATCGAACGGCCAGGCGGCATGGTCAACTGGATGCCCCCGGACACGGGACCGATGAATCAATTTGCCCAGGATGTTCCGGCGCCCAAGGAACTTCCCGTCGGAGCGGACCAATTTAAACTGCTCGCCTCCGGGATGTTTACCATGTGCCACATACCTACCGTTTTCAGGCAGTTAAAGGACCGGACCGGTCCGGTCCGGGTCATGCACATCCAGGGATCCAACCCCCTGGTTTGCTACGAAAATACCAGGGAAGTAAAAGAGGGTCTTTTAAACCTGGAATTTCTTTCGGTGGTCGACCTTTACATGTCGCCCACCGCCGAGTACGCCGACATAGTCCTCCCGGCGGCCCACTGGCTGGAAACGGACGACATTCACGACACGCACCCCCTCTTTATGATCGGGGCCGTCAACAAGGTTGTCGAGCCTCCCGGCGAGGCCTGGCCGGACAATAAAATCTATAACGAACTCGGGAAAAGAATTGCTCCGGAATGCTGGTTCGGTGACGTGGAGGAGATGTTGGATTATCAGTTAAGAAAGGCGAAGATAACCTGGAAGGAATTTTCGGAGCTGGGCTGCCTCGCCAAAATGGGGAAGGACCAGCCCTACTACAAGTACCGGACCGATTACTGGAAAAAAGGAGGCGGGTTTCCCACCCCCACCGGCAAGGTGGAGCTTTACTCCACGGTGATGGAAAAACTCGGTTACGACCCGCTGCCGCTATACAGGGAACCGAACGAGAGCCCTTACTCCACGCCGGAGCTTGCCAGGAACTACCCGCTGATCCTGTCCACAGGGGGGCGCCTGCCCTACTATTTCCACTCGCAGTACCGCCAGGTTCCCTGGCTGAGGAAACTGCAGCCCTACCCGCTCGTCCAGATCCACCCCGATACCGCCGGAAGCCTGGGAATTGCAGAAGGAGACTGGGTCTGGATCGAAACCCCGCGGGGGCGAATCAAGCAGAGAGCGAAACTGTTCGGGGGAATCGACCCCAGGGTGGTGGTCGTCCAGGCGTCCTGGTGGTACCCCGAAGACCCTCCTCCCGACCACGGCTTATGGAAGAGCAATGCCAACGTCCTGACGAGCAACGGGCCCCCCTACGATCCCGCCATCGGCTCGACGTCGCTGCGGGCGCTGCTTTGCAGGGTTTACAAAGCGGAAGGGTGAAAAAATGGAAAGGACCATTTTTGTTGACAAAGAAAGGTGCGTTGGCTGTTATTCGTGCGTGGTGGCCTGCAAGCTGGAGCATAATTTACCCCCTTATCCGGTAAAGCCACCCCTTCCCAGCCCGGAAGGTCCCGATTTAATACGTATTGACCAGATCGGCCCGGTAATCGGAGACGATAAAGTTTACCAGTGCTTCCAGCCAATTACTTGCATGCATTGTGTCAATGCGCCTTGCGTAGAAGCCTGCCCCAACTCCGTCCTGTACAAGGATGCGAAATCAGGGGTAACTCTGGTAAACAGAGACAGGTGCATTGGGTGTAAAATCTGCCTTACGGTTTGTCCTTTTGGGGCTCCCCAGTTTTATGACGGGAAAGTAATGCTGTGTAATTTGTGCAGTCACAGGCTCGGGGAAGGCAGGGAAAGAGGAAGGCAGACCGCCTGCGAGGCCGCCTGTCCAGCCAGGGCGATTTATGTGGGAACAATTGAAGAAATCTCTGCGCTCAAAGGAAGGAAAGATGCAAAACGGGCGGTGCTGCCCGGCAGAAAAGATTCATCAAAATTATCGCCTGAATCGCCCCGCCGATAATTCATAAAAAAGACACATGAGTTCCGGAATAAATCCGGAACGCAGGCGGCGGCCTGGTTGCCGTGCTAACTTTACAAAGGTATCCAGTAAATAGTATAATTAGACCTGGTGTGAAAAGATATGAATACTCTAGATGAATACTTAAAAACTGGAAGGTATTTATCCAAAGCCGGGGGGAGGATTAGGCGTGGGGATTATGTCCGAAAATGGGAACGGCCAGGAGAAATACTATGTTAAATCAGTCCTCAAGGCAATTGACCTTCTTTTGTGCTTTTCCCATAAGCCGGAATGGACCATTAACGAATTGAGTAAAGAGTTGTGCATGAACCGCAGCACAGTTAACCGGCTGTTAGTATCTTTGGGTGCTAAGGGGTTTTTAAGCAAGGATCCGGAAACTGGTAAATTCAAGCTCGGGTTAAAGATAATTGAAGTGGCAGCTAGTTTGCTTAACCAAATGGACATCCGGAAAATTGCCGCGCCGGTCCTCAAAGAGCTTTCCGCAAAGTGCTTTGAAACCGTAGATCTGGCAATCTGGTACGAAGATCAGACTTTGTTTATTGATCATCTGGAGAGTCCCCACCAGGTAAAAGTGGTTTCTTTTATCGGGGAAAGGATGCCGGCTCATTGCAACGCGCCGGGCAAAGTATTTTTAGCTAATTTACCGCCTGCTGAATTGCAGAGGGTCCTTGCCAAAGGCCTCATAAAATGTACACCAAATACAATTACCGACCCTGTTACGCTAATTAAAGAGCTGGATGAAATAAGGCGATTGGACGTGGCATTTGACTTCGAGGAGCATAGTCTGGAAATATCTGCATGTTCATCCCCTATACGCGATTTTCATAGCCAGGTAGTGGCCGCCGTCAGCATTGTGGGTCCGTCATCAAGGATTAACGAGAAATTAAGGGATCATTTTGCAGTTTTAGTCAAAGAGGCTGCCGAAAAAATCTCTCAAAAGCTTGGCTATCAAGGTTCTGACAACCACTAGCGTGACTTTTTTCCAAGTGCCGGGTCTAAAACCTTCGCCTTTCAGGCGAAGAGCTTTGAACTTGACTGCTGATCAAGATGGCTATATCATTCATCCAGAGTGGTGAGTGAAATGGCCGAATACCAAACGGGCAGTCATCCGGTACACAATATAAAATATCACTTCGTCTGGGTAACCAAGTACAGGTACCAGGTTCTGCAAGGAGAAATTGCCCTAAGGTTACGGGAACTAATTCGCCAAACCTGCCCTGAGTAGGGAAATTACAATCATCAAAGGGAACATCGGAAAGCTCCGTCTGGATATTTTGCTTTGGGTTTTTGCAACAGAGAATCATATGCCAGTATAGAGGGATGAAAAATGAAAGGATTTCACGGTAAGCTGCTCAGGATAGATTTAACCAGTCATTCTTTTCAGGAAGAAAAAATTCCGGAGGAAGTCCTGAAAAGGTATTTAGGCGGCAAAGGCCTGGGGTCATACCTGCTTCTTCAAAATGTGGCCGCGGGTATAGATCCCTTAAGTCCAGAAAACAAGCTAATCTTCACCGCCGGTCCCGCCACGGGCACCCGGATGCCGGGCTCGGTCCGCCACGGCATCTACAGCAAGTCCCCCCTGACCGGCGGCTACGCCGAATCCTACGCCGGCGGCAAAGTTGCTCTCCAGATGAAGGCCGCCGGTTACGACGCCGTTATTCTCGGGGGCAGGGCCAAAGAGCCGGTTCTCCTGGAAATCTCCGATCAAGGAATCAAGTTTCATTCTGCCCGGGACCTGTGGGGAAAAGATACGTACGCCACGCAGGACGCGGCCGTTGAACGCTCCGGTATTGCGGATGCGCAGGCCGTCGTCATCGGCCCCGCCGGGGAAAACACGGTCCGGCTGGCCTGCGTGGAAAACAACTACTGGCGCTCCGCCGGGCGCGGGGGCTTAGGCGCGGTGCTGGGCAGCAAAAACGTCAAGGCCGTTGTTTTTCACGGCCGGACGCCCACGGCGGTTGAAGATGAAAAAGCGCTCAAAACATTTATCACCGGCCTTTTAGCAGCCAGCAAAGACCTTCCCGCCGTCAAAAACTACCGCAAATACGGCACTCCCCAGATGGTCGCCCTGTTGAACACCGCCCAGGCCTTCCCCACCCGCTACTGGTCGCGGGGCGTCCTCGAGGGGTGGGAAAAAATCAGCGGAGAGGCTTTGATCACGCACTCCAACCTGGAAGTAAGGGCAAGATCTTGTCCAAACTGCTTTTTAGCCTGCGGAAAGCTGATCACCATCAAAGCGGGACCGCACGCAGGATTGACCATCGAAGGCCCGGAATACGAAACCATTTATTCCTTCGGCGGGTTGTGCTGCATCGACCGACTCGAAGATATTATCCATTTAAACGACCTCTGCGACCGCCTGGGCATGGACACCATTTCCGCCGGTAACCTGGTGGCCCTGGCCATGGAAGCGCGGGAAAGGGGTCTGGCACGGGAATTTCCTGCTTACGGAGACGCCGCCGGGGCGGCCCGCCTCCTGGAAGAAATGGCTTCTCGGAAAGGCCCCGGGGCAGTTCTGGCCGACGGCATCGTCCGGGCGGCCCGGGCCCTGGGCTTAGAAGACGCTGCCGTTCACGTGAAGGGGTTGGAACCGGCGGGCTACGACCCCCGCGTCTTAAAAGGAATGGGCCTGGGGTACGCCACTTCCGCGCGCGGCGCCTGCCACCTGCGGGCCACCTTCTACAAGCCCGAATTGGCGGGGATAATCCCACCTGACGCCGTCGAAGGCAAGGCCGCCCTTTACATCGAATTAGAAGACCGCCTGACCATCTTCAACACCCTCATTAACTGTGTCTTTTACCGGGACATGCTCCAGTGGCCGGAACTGAAAACCCTGATCAAGGCCGTCACCGGGTGGGATTATTCCGTGGCGGAACTGCGCCGGACGGCCAACGAAATCATCACCCTCACTCATTTCTTCAACCTGCGGGCGGGTCTGGGCAGGGAAAGCGATGCCTTGCCCAAGAGATTACATAATCAGCCCCTGCCGGAAACCGACGCCACTCTTTCAGATGCCGAATTATCGCATATGATACAGGAATATTATCACATAAGAGGCTGGGGTGATAAAGATAAAGTGTACGACCTGTAAAAGTAACTCTTTTCTATGGCAACCGGCTGGCGACATCGAAAGCGGAGTGCGGGTCTCGAAACAACGAGTAAAGATCCAGGGCCGTTGACGATCGGACCCTGTCGTCTTCCGGCAGTCCCTTATTTTTTAATGCTTTTAAGAGACTGTCGAAAAACCCCCTGTTTATGTTTACCAATAAATAACACCCAATAGTATTTAGTTATGATCTAACATGAGCCAACAAAAACAAGAGATATTTTCTTAAAAAGATAGGAATATAACCATTTATGTCGAATATTACCTCCAAAGAAAACGTTCTTTCTGGAGGGTGCCATGTACAAGCCGACCAAAGAACAACAGATCTCCTGGTTTGATTCCCGGTTTGTGTGTGAAAACCTTTTTACCAGGGACATTCTCTACCGGGAGATCC
>JBFLZY010000088.1:0-10713 GCA_040755975.1 Bacillota bacterium
GGCCTCCCAGATCGTGGCCGGCGCGGCGGTAAAAGAGGGCCTCACCGCGGTGGTGGGAGAGACCTTCGGCGCTTCCCAGCGGGGCGGTTCGGTGATGAGCCACGTCCGGATCACCCGCGGCCGGGAAATCGGTCCCCTGATCCCGCGCGGCCAGGCGGATCTGCTGGTGGCCCTGGAACCGATGGAGTGCCTGCGGGTGCTGCGGGTCTTCGGGAACAGAGAAACCCGGGTGATCATGAACGAGCGCCCCAATTATCCCATCAGCGTGCTGCAGGGCGAAGCCGCCTACCCTTCCCTGGCCGAACTCAAGGCGGAAATAGCCGGGCTGGCCAGGCTGATCCTTTCCTTTTCCGCCACTGACGTTGCCCAACAGGCCGGCAGCCCGGTGGCGGCCAACGTGGTGCTGACCGGCGCCCTGGCCGGGACGGGGTTTCTCCCCATCGCCGTGGACAGCTACCGCCGGACCATTGCCGAACTTTTCACCGGTAATGCCCGGGAGCTTAACATGAGGGCTTTTGAGCTGGGAGTGGAAAGGACCGGGAGGCGAGGAGCGCAGTCGCCCAGGTGACTAGACCAATCATTTAGCCGCCGACGGATTTAATCTCCTGCTCCTGGATGATGTTACGGAAGTTGATGAGATGAGAGACGAGGCGCAGATCAGCAGGACAACACGGCAAGACATAGCGAAGGAAAAAATAGACGTCTTGACGCTGGCCGCGCTGGGGGTGACTCTCTTTTTTTGGGCTTCGGCTTTTGCCGGCATCCGGGCCGGGCTTACCGCCTACACACCCGGCCACCTGGCCCTGTTCCGTTTTCTGGTGGCCTCGGCGGTGCTGGCCGGGTATGCGGCGCTGACCCGGATGCGCCTGCCTGCGAAGCAGGATCTCCCGGCCATCCTGCTCCTGGGTTTTTTAGGGATCACCGTTTACCACGCGGCGCTTTCTTACGGGGAGGTCACCGTGACCGCGGGGGCGGCCAGCCTCCTGATCGCCGCCGGCCCGGTTTTTACCGCTCTTCTGGCTGCCGTTTTCCTTGGTGAGCGATTGAAAATCCGGGGCTGGGTAGGGATCGTCGTAAGTTTTGCCGGCGCAGCTTTAATTGCCCTGGGGGAAGAGAAGGGGGTGCGCTTTAATCCGGAAGCCTTCCTGATCCTCCTGGCGGCTCTGGCCACCAGCTTCTATTTCGTTTTCCAAAAGCCCTACCTGAAGAAATACACCCCCTTCGAGTTTACGGCCTACACCATCTGGGCAGGAACGCTCCTCATGCTGGTTTTCCTCCCCGGCCTGGCCAGGGATATCCAGCAAGCTCCACCTTCCGCTACCCTGGCCATAATCTACCTGGGAATTTTCCCCGCCGCGCTGGCCTACGTAACCTGGGCCTACGCGTTGGCGCGGGCACCGGCTTCAGTTGCGGCCAGTTTTCTTTACGTCTCGCCCGTACTGGCCATTTTCATCGCCCTGGTCTGGCTGGGAGAGTTGCCCACCGTCCTTTCCCTGGCGGGGGGAGCAGTTACCCTTTTGGGGGTTTTGCTTGTCAATACGCGGGGAAGATAATCTCGTTCGGAGGATAAATTTTTGGCAAATTTAAGGAAGGAAAAATCAAATTGATAACGAAAGGGAACAGTTAAGGAAGTTTTTTACCCTTATGCCTTTATTACTTCTTTTGGTTTTTGTGCTTGAACTTCCGCGCGGGAGGCCTGGAATGTTAGCCATCGTTAAAAGTACCGCCTTGCATGGTTTGGACGGGCAGGTTGTGCAGGTGGAGGTTGACGTCTCGAACGGCCTGCCCTGTTTTGATCTGGTAGGACTCCCCGACCCGGCGGTCAGGGAAGCGCGGGACCGCGTGCGGGCGGCCATTAAAAATTCCGGTTTTGAATATCCCCTGGGGCGGATTACGGTGAATCTTGCTCCCGCCGACATCCGCAAGGAAGGGCCGTTGTACGATTTGCCCATCGCCGCCGGAATTTTAGCGGCCACGGGCCAGATCGATGCGGACGCTTTAAAGCGTTACGTTTTAATCGGCGAGCTCTCGCTGAACGGAACTTTGCGCCGGGTCACCGGTGTTTTGCCCAATGTGCTGGCCGCCAAAGAACAGGGTTTTCCGGAAATAATCGTTCCCCTGGAAAATGCCCGGGAAGCGGCCTTGGTCCAGGGGGCGAAGATTTATCCGCTAGACAGCCTTGAACAACTGAACAATTTCTTGCGGGGCGAAGAAAATATTGCTCCCTGCCAGGTGAATATTGATGACTTGATGAAAGCTGCTCCGGGAGAAGAACTGGATATGGCCGACGTAAAGGGTCAGGCGGCGGCCAAGCGCGCCCTGGAAGTAGCCGCGGCCGGGGGCCATAACGTGTTAATGCTGGGCACCCCCGGCTCCGGAAAAACCATGCTGGCGAGGAGGCTTCCCGGTATCCTCCCGGACCTTACCTTTGAAGAAGCCATTGAAGTGACCAAAATCCACAGCCTGGCCGGCCTCTTGATGCCGGAGCAGCCCGTGGTGACCAGGCGGCCTTTCCGGGCGCCCCACCACAGCGCCTCCGCCGTCGCCCTGGTGGGCGGGGGGCGCTTCCCACGGCCGGGAGAAATCAGCCTGGCCCATCACGGCGTTTTATTTCTCGACGAATTGCCGGAGTTTCCCAAAGATGTTCTGGAATCTTTGCGCCAGCCCCTGGAAGATAAAATAATCACTATTTCCCGGGTGAACGCGGCGGTGACTTACCCCGCCGGTTTCATTCTGGTCGGCGCAATGAACCCGTGTCCCTGCGGATTTTACGGCGACCCCGCCAGAAATTGTACCTGCACGCCCTACCAGGTTCAGCGTTATGTAAACCGCATCTCCGGTCCCCTGCTCGACCGGATCGATATTCACCTTGAAGTGCCGCGCCTGGATTACCGGGAATTAAGTGAGCTGGCCCCCGGCGAGCCATCTTCGGAGATCAAACAAAGGGTGAATAAGGCCGGGCTGATCCAAAGGGAAAGGTTTGGCAGCGCCGCCTGCAATGCCCGGATGACCCCGGCGCAGGTGCGTAAACACTGCTCCCTGACCAGGGAAGCAAAAACGCTGTTTCAAACCGCTTTCAGGCAGCTGAACTTCAGCAATCGCGCTCACGACCGCATCCTGAAGGTGGCCCGGACAATCGCCGACCTGGACGGCAGCGATGTAATCGGGAGCGCTCACCTGGCCGAGGCGATCCAGTACCGGAGTTTGGAGATTAAATAAGGTGAAGAGGGAAAAGGGAGAAGTTAAAAAAGATTTTTGATGGAAAAGGAAATTATTCGTCCTGTAGCGTATTATTATTAAGAGGGCTTTATGCCTGATTGGGTTATTCAGGCTCTTTTTTCTAAAGAGAGGTAGCGCAATGATTATTCTGGCAATCAACGGCAGCCCCCGGCCGGATGGGAATACGGCCCACCTGTTGCGGAGCGTCCGGCAAATTGTCGAAGACGCCGGGGCGGAGTTTATCTTTCTGCAGGTTTCGGAAATTCTGAAGGGGCAGAAGGTCCCCTACTGTATCGCCTGTTCTTCCCCTTGCGCGGGAAAGTGCTTCCGGGGAACCCAACTGGAAGAAACGTTCAAAACCATGCGAAGGGCCGACGGTATAATCATCGGCAGTCCCGTTTACTTTAGTACAGTATCAGCGCCCCTTAAGGCTTTTTGGGACAAAACCAGGTCGTTGCGCAGGGAAAAGGCTTTGCTGAATGTTGTCGGAGGAGCGGTGACGGTCGGGAACGCCCGTTATGGAGGTCAGGAAACGGCCTTAAGGGCGATCCACGATATGATGTTATGCCAGGGCATGACCGTTGTCGGGGACGGGTTTTCCGAGGACGATGCCGGGCACCAGGGGGCGTGCGCGCAGGAGCCCGCCGGCGAGGATGCGCAGGCGCTGAAAAGGGTTCAGGCGCTGGCGAAAAGGGTAGTCGAAGTAGCCAGGGCAACCCGGGACCTGCGCACCCGAAGCAGCTAGAAGACCGAGCGATTTCCACCCCCGGCCCGGCAAGCGAGCGGCGCCGGGGATTTTTTTAAAAGTTAGGCCGTTTGGTAGAAAAATCTTTTTTTAACGGGGGAGCACTGATGGAGATCCGGTGTTATACGGAAGAGCTGGAAGAAAAACTGCTTTCGCCTTACGCCTGCCGCAGCAAAAATACCAGGGGGAGGCGGCGCCCCGAAGAACCCTGCCGGGTGCGCACCGCCTTCCAGCGGGACCGGGACCGGATTATCCACTCCAAAAGTTTTCGCCGGCTAAAAGGAAAAACGCAGGTCTTCATTATTCCCGAGGGAGATCACTACCGGACCCGGCTGACACATACCCTGGAGGTGGCCCAGATCGCGCGCACGGCGGCAAAGGCCCTGCGTTTAAACGAGGACCTTACCGAAGCCATTGCTTTAGGCCACGACCTGGGCCATACCCCCTTCGGTCACGTGGGAGAAGAAGCGCTGACGGAGGTATTTGCGGAAGGTTTCCGCCACAACGAGCAAAGCTTAAGGGTGGTGGATGAATTAGAAGGCGGGTCGGGGCTTAACCTTACCTGGGAAGTAAGGGACGGGATTCTCAACCACACGGGGCCAACCCTGCCGGCTACCCTGGAGGGCCAGGTGGTCAAAATTTGCGACCGGATCGCCTACATCAACCACGATATAGACGATGCCATCCGGGGCGGAATTTTGACCCCGGCTGATTTGCCGGCGGACTGCCTGGAAGTATTGGGGCGCACCCATCGCGAGCGCATTAATACGATGGTGATGGACTTGATCATCAGCAGTTGGGAAAAACCCTTCATAAGTATGAGCTCCGCGGTTTGGGAGGCCACCGACGCCCTGCGCGCCTTCCTTTTTGCCAATGTATATATCGGTTCGGAGGCCAAAAGAGAAGAATCGAAGGCCCGGCACGTGGTTCAGTACCTTTTTGCTTACCTGGTACGCCATCCCCGCCTGCTGCCGGAGGAACACAGGCAGCGGATCGAATCCGTCGGGGTGGAGCGGGTTGTTTGTGATTACATAGCCGGCATGACGGACCAGTACACCGTCTCCCAATTCAGTAGATTGTTCGTCCCGAAAGCCTTCCCCCTGCCGGAATAGCGCGTTGAATTAAATTGTCGAGACATTGAAGGAAAAATGGTAGGCAATAGCGAATAAGTCAAAATGGTGATCATGAAGTGGGCGCCTTTATCTCCCGCGAAGTAATCGAAAACATCAGGGAACAGGCCGACATCGTGGAAGTGGTGGGCGAATATTTACGCCTTACCAAGAAAGGGAAGGACTTTGTGGCCCTGTGTCCTTTTCACCAGGAAAAAACCCCTTCCTTCACGGTGAGCAGGGAGAAGCAAATTTTTCATTGTTTTGGCTGCGGCGTCGGGGGGAACGTGTTTAATTTCTTGATGGCCGTGGAAAGCCTCACTTTCCCCGAGGCCGTGAGGCAGCTGGCGGCCAGAACGGGCGTAATTATTCCGGCGGCCTGGGGGGTAAGCGAACAAAAAAAGGCCGCCATCGAGAGCCGCCTTTGGGAGATCAATGCGCTGGCCCGGGATTTTTACAGGCAATATTTGCACAACCGGCCGGAGGGGGCGGCAGCCCGGGAATACCTGGCCAGGCGGGGGATCAATAAAGAAACGGCCCTGCGCTTCGGCCTCGGTTACGCACCGGGCGGCTGGGATAGTTTGCTGAATTACCTTAAAGGGCATAATTACCCCGTGGAGGAAATATTAACGGCGGGCCTGGCGGTGACCGGCGAGCGCGGCCGGAGTTTTGACCGGTTTCGCCACCGGCTGATCTTCCCCATTCACAACTCCCGGGGGAAAGTTGTGGGTTTTGGGGGGCGCGCCCTGGGAGAGGAGGAGCCTAAATACCTGAACAGCCCGGAAACCGCCGTTTTTAATAAAAGGCACATTTTGTACGGTCTCGATCTCGCCCGCCCGGCTATTCGGGAGCAGGGTTTCGCCATCATTATGGAAGGGTACATGGACGTGCTCAGCGCTCACCAGGCCGGCGTGAGCAACGCCGTCGCCTCCCTGGGCACCAGTTTGACGGGCGAGCAGGGCCGGCTGCTGCTGCGCTACACAACGGAAGCAGTAATTGCCTACGATACCGACCCCGCCGGGGTGGCGGCCGCCCTGCGCGGCCTGGATATGCTGCAGGAATTGGGCTTTCACCTCCGGGTGGTCAGCATCCCCCAGGGCAAGGATCCCGATGAGTACATCCGCAGCCACGGCCGCCAGGCGTGGGATACCCTGGTTGAAAACGCCCAACCTTTCCTGGAATACAAAATTGACCAGGCCCGCCGGACGACCGGCGATAAGAAAAAAATTTTGCAGCAGGTAATTGCCAACGTGGCCAGGATGACCAGCCCCGTTGAGCAGGAAGAGAGTATAAAGCTGCTTGCGGCCCGGCTCAGTTTGAGTTGGGATGCGATCAAAAGCGAATTGCGGCGTTTTCAGATTATGCAGAGACCAAGACAACCAATTTCGGATAAAATTGCTAATAAAACGCATAATATATTAACAGATGACAAAAAAGACGCCAAAAGAATTGCCGAGCAGGAAATAATCCGCCTGCTTTTGCAAAAACCGGGGTATTTGCCCGTGGTAAAAAAGGAATTGGGGGAACAATTTGGCGAAAAATTTATTGATCCTGTTTTAAAAAAGATTTTCCATTTGCTTCAAGATCAAAACGAGCAGCAAGGGCCGGCGGGCTGGCTGGATCAACTGGCTGACGGGGAGCGCAAAGTGGTCAGTCGCCTGCTGCTGGAGGAACCCCCACTGGGGGATTCTCCGGAGGTGCTGAGGGACTTGATCAAAACCATTCAAGCCAACGACCGGGAGCTCAAAAAAGACCGCCTTTTGCAGGCGCTGGCCCAAGCGGAAAAAAACCACGATCACGGGCAGGTAAGGCTTTTATTGAAAGAACTGGCGCAACTTTTCAGTTCGCCGCAAGGGGAAGCCGCCCCTGCCGGCAAAGGGGGTAAAGAGTTATCTTGATGAGAGAAGAAGCGAAGGTGGACAGCATTAAGGAACTGATTGAAAAAGGGAAAAAAAGGGGAACGCTTACCTATACCGAAATAATGGACGGTTTGCAGGGGATCGACTTGACGCCCGAACAGATTGACGATATCTATGAAAAGCTGTCCGGGATGGGGATTGAAGTAATTCCGGAGGCTTCCGATTTAGAGCCTATGGATAGCCCGGCCCTGGAGGAAAACCCCGCCGAAGAGGTGGAAGTTGACTTAAGCATTCCGGAAGGGATCAGCATTGATGATCCCGTGCGGATGTACCTCAAAGAAATCGGAAGAGTTCCCCTGTTGACTCCGGAAGAAGAAATCGAGCTGGCCAAGCGCATTGAACAGGGGGACGAAGAGGCCAAAAGGCGGCTGGCGGAAGCCAACCTGCGCCTGGTGGTGAGCATTGCCAAGCGCTACGTGGGGCGCGGCATGCTTTTCCTGGACCTGATTCAGGAGGGCAATCTGGGCTTGATTAAAGCGGTAGAGAAATTTGACTACCGGAAGGGCTACAAGTTCAGCACTTACGCCACCTGGTGGATCCGCCAGGCAATTACCCGCGCCATTGCGGACCAGGCCAGGACGATCCGGATCCCCGTGCACATGGTGGAAACGATTAACAAATTAATCCGGGTTTCCCGCCAGCTCCTCCAGGAACTGGGGAGGGAGCCTAGCCCGGAAGAAATCGCCAAAGAAATGAATATCTCCGAAGAGAAAGTGCGGGATATTTTGAAGATTGCCCAGGAGCCAGTGTCTTTGGAAACGCCGATCGGCGAGGAAGAAGATTCGCACCTGGGGGATTTCATCGAAGACCAGGAGGCCCGGGCGCCCGCCGAGGAAGCGTCTTTTACCATGCTGCGCGAACAGCTGGACGAGGTGCTTACTACGTTGAGCGACCGGGAGCAGAAAGTGCTCCGCCTGCGCTTCGGTTTGGACGACGGGAGGGCGCGTACATTAGAAGAGGTGGGCCAGCGCTTCGGCGTTACCAGGGAGCGGATCCGGCAGATTGAAGCCAAGACGCTGCGCAAGCTCCGCCACCCCAGCAGAAGTAAAAAATTAAAAGATTATCTGGATTGATTTGTTCCGGGTGAAGAACCTGGAGTTTTTTATTTATCCCCCCTTTGGCCGGGATAAAGTTTTTTTTGCCCGCCGTTCGTTTGCCGTCGCTCCGATGCTGCGGGCCGACCCGGCACTCAGCCTTTCCGGAAGGTTTGGTGCAAGACTGAAGCGCTAGCATGAAGCTGAGTGCCGGGGCTTGGTTCGGAGCGAACCAGGCAATTGAGAAGTGAGAGGCGGGAGGTGAGAGGTGAGATTTTAAAATTCCCACTTCCAACTTCTCACATCTCACTTCTCAGTCGCGCTGCCGGTTCGCTGACCTCACCTGCGCCGTGTCTCGTTAGCGGCGCCTTTAGCCCGGCACTCACTGGTAGTTCGTTCTTGAATGCCCTACTGTTCCAGATCGCCCTGCCTGATGTCGAAGTAACCCGATTACCGGTGAGTGCCGGGTCGCTCCTGGCAAATCGAACGGCAGGCCGGAAGTTTTCATCTGTTGGTATCGCTAAGAAGCGGCATGGGGGTCTACCCAGGTTTTTTTGGCAAGGCTTTTTGGGCTTGCCGATTTTTTTTCGATCAAGTAAAATAGGAGCAAATCTTGTTTGGTAGCTGGTAAAATTTTAAACCGGGTGAATACGCGTGAAAAAACCTTGGAGCGGCCGCTTTCAGAAGGAAACGGACCGACTGGTTGATGATTTTCACTCTTCCATTGGTTTTGACTCCCGGCTGTACCGCCAGGACATTCAGGGGAGCATCGCGCACGCCCGCATGCTCGGCCGGCAGGGCATCCTCACCCCGGAAGAGGCCCGGCTGATTGTTGCCGGGTTGCAAGCGATCCTTGCCGATATCGAGGCCGGCCGGGTGGAGTTTGCGCAAGCCGCCGAAGACATCCACATGAATATCGAGCAGCTTTTGATCGCGAAAATCGGGGAGCCGGGGAAAAAGCTCCATACCGCCCGCAGCCGCAACGACCAGGTGGCCCTGGATGTGCGCATGTATTTAAAAGAAGAGATTAATGAGGTAATCCGCCTGCTGAAAGAACTGCAGGCAACCCTGCTGGACGTGGCCGAGAAACACGTGCACACGGTTATGCCCGGTTACACCCACCTGCAGCGCGCCCAGCCGGTCACTTTCGCCCACCACCTGTTGGCCTACGTGCAGATGTTCGGCCGGGACGTGGATAGATTAACAGACTGCCGCCGCCGCACGGACGTTCTGCCCCTGGGCGCGGGCGCCCTGGCCGGCACCACTTTGCCCATCGATCCCCATTACGTGGCGCAGGAACTGGGGTTTGCGCACGTGGCCGAAAACAGCCTGGACGCCGTGAGCGACCGCGATTTTATCGTCGAATTTCTCGCCGCCGCCGCCTTGATCATGGTGCACTTGAGCCGTTTTGGCGAGGAAATTGTGCTCTGGGCGAGCGCGGAATTCGGTTTTCTGGAGCTGGACGACGCCTACAGCACGGGCAGCAGCATGATGCCGCAAAAGAAAAACCCCGACGTGGCCGAACTGATCCGCGGGAAAGCCGGGCGCGTCTTTGGCGACCTCTTATCCCTTTTGACCGTGCTTAAAGGCTTGCCTCTCGCCTACAATAAAGACCTCCAGGAAGATAAAGAGGCGCTTTTTGACGCGGTGGATACTGTAAAGAAATGCCTGCTGGTTTTCCGGCCGCTCGTGGCCACCCTGCAGGTAAACAGGGAGAAGATGGCCCGGGCCGCCGGGGAGGGGTTCACCAACGCCACCGACCTGGCCGACTACCTGACCGGCAAGGGCATCCCTTTTCGCGACGCCCACGAAATTGCCGGCCGGATTGTTTGCCACTGCCTGCAGCAGAAAAAAACGCTGGCTGAGCTCACCCTGGAGGAGTACCAGAAGTTTTCTCCGGCAGTCGAAAGCGACGTTTACCACTTCCTCGCTCTCGAGCGCTGCGTAAAGGCGCGCCGTTCGCCGGGCGGGCCGTCCCCGGAGGAAGTGCGGAGGGCGATTGCCCGGGCGAGGGAAAGATTATAGGGTTCGGTGTGTCAAGTTGACAGCGCAGCTTATCATAGGAGCTCCCCCTCTCCTTAAGATAACACTACCGGCTTGCCGTTCGTTTTGCAACGAGCGACATGTGCAGGGCCGTTAACGAGACACGGCGCAGGTGAGGTAAGCGAACCGGCAGCGCAATTGAGAAATGGGATGTGAGAAGTTGGAGGTGGGAAATAGATAATCTCACTTCTAACTTCCCACCTCTCACTTCTCAATTGGTCGGCCCGGAGCATCGGAGCGAGTGCAAACGAACGGCAAGCCAGGGCTATTTTCTCAGAAAGGATGAAAGCAAGTTGACCCTGTCCCTGGAAGGAATCAAAGTGCTGGATTTGACCCGGCTGCTGCCCGGCCCGTTTTGTTCGCTGCTTTTGGCCGACTTCGGCGCGGAAGTAATCAAGGTGGAGCAGCCGGGCCCGGGGGACTACATCCGGTGGTTTCCGCCCCTGATGGAAGATACCAGCGGCATCTTCCTCCTGCTCAACCGGAATAAAAAAAGCCTGACCTTAAATTTAAGGGTGGAGAAAGGAAGGGAAATTTTTTACCGGCTGGTTCAAGAGGCAGACGTTGTTTTAGAAGGTTTCCGCCCGGGCGTCGCCAAAAAGCTGGCCATTGATTACGAAGCCGTTCAAAAGATTAACCCCCGC
>JBFLZY010000089.1:0-10674 GCA_040755975.1 Bacillota bacterium
GCCTGGGGGTGGCCGTTTTCCCCCGGCACGCGCAAGACGTGGCGGGCCTCATCAAAAAGGCCGACCAGGCCCTTTACCTGGCCAAGGACGCGGGGAAAGATCGCGTGGTCTCCGCTTCGGCGCTGCTTTAAAAAGGTGCAGGATATTGACATTTTAGCACCTGTTTGCTATAACTTGATCAGAAAATAAGAAAGGATGATCCGGTTTGAATATCGAACTTATTAAAATACGTTCCAGGGGGCAATTAACTCTTCCTCTCCCCGTCCGGAAGGCTCTCGAAATAGAAGAAGGGGACTATCTTTTCTGGGAAGTTGAAAACAATCGTTTAATCCTTTCCAAGATGCCTTTATATAAGCAAGCCAGTTTTAATGACGGCATCTGGAAGTTGATCGGTTCTGCCCAGGATAAAGAGGGAAAGAATGATGTTTCCGTGGATAAGCATAAATACCTGGGTGAAAAAACATGAGAGTTTTTGTAGACTCCAGCGCTATCGCAGCTCTCATTGTAAAAAATGATCAGAATCACCGCCCGGCCGTTCAGATCCTCCGGAAATTAACAGAAAGAAGAGTCGAATTGGTTATTTCCAATTTTATTGTGGCTGAAGCATATAACTTGATTGCGGTCCGAATCAACCCGGCAAAGGCCCGGGAGTGGTTTTTTGCAAACACATGGCCGGTGGAAAGAGTTTCCATAGAAGATGAAAAACAGGCCCGGGAGATTCTTCAAAAATATGCGGATAAAGATTTTTCTTATACCGACGCGACCAGCTTTGCGCTTATGCAACGCCTGGGCTGCGATCTTGCCTTTACTTACGACCGGCATTTTATTCAGTACGGGCTGGCGACGCAAGAAAGCATGATTGATCAATAACCAACGGGGATATCGCAAGTTTACCGTGTCAGCAAGTGGGGGTGCGCTGATTAAATTGGCCTGGCTGGAGGAAATGCTGGACCTCGTTTTTCCGCCCCGCCCGGTGTGTCCGCTGTGCGGGGAAGCGAGCGCCGGGGCGCAGGTTTGCACCGGTTGCCGGCAGCAGCTGGCCGGGTTCCGGGAGGGCCCCCGCTGCCATTGCTGCGGCCGCTTTCCGGCAGCCGCCGCGGCGGACCCGGGCCGGGTGCTGAAAAAGCAGGGGGGAAAGCTCCTCTGCCCCGAATGTTTGCGCGGCGAGCACTATTTTACCCTGGCGCGCTCGGCGGGCCCCTATGAAGGGCCCTTAAGGGACGCCATTCACCGCTTTAAATTTGGGAGGAAGCGTTCTCTGGCCGGGGCTTTGGGCGGCTTGCTGGCCGGCGTGGTGGAGGAGTTGCTCTTGCTGCAGTCCCACGCGCGGCACCATGGACCTCCCCGGGTCTCGTCCCCGGTGGCCGGCCTGGTTCCCGTTCCCCTGGCCCGCCCGCGCCTGGAGGAAAGAGGGTTCAACCAGGCGGCGCTTTTAGCACAGGAGGCGGCGGCGCTCACCGGTTTGCCCGTGCTGCCGGTTCTGGAAAAAATCCGCGAAACCCCTCCCCAGACGGAGCTGTCCCGCGCCGAGCGCAGAATCAATTTAGCCGGCGCCTTTACCGTTTGTCCGGCACCGAAGAGCCCCTTCCCGTTCCCGGCCGGGCGCGCCGTAATCTTGATTGACGACGTTTTAACCACCGGCTCCACCGCCGACGAATGCGCGCGGATCCTCCGGAGCGCCGGGGCCGGGGAAGTGTACCTGGCGACGCTGGCCGCCGCCGGATAAATTTTTCCAAGGATCGACACATTACCTGTTAGTAATTTACTGATTTTGACATAAAAATACATAAAAAATATTTTACCCACATCAAAAAGTTAGTTTTGGCGGGTTATCAACAGACTTATCCACATTATCCACAGATTTTTCATCCACAAAGGGGATTTCTACAGGGCTTTTTTCGACATGCCAGAATTTACCAGGTTGATACATTGGTTAAAAATTTCCCGTAAAAGTGATGATCATTTTATCTTCCCCGGGGGTTATCTGGAGGATCTTCAGGAAGGGAAAGCTTTCTCCCAGATCCCAGGAGATTCCTTCTGCGCCGGCCAAAAACGCGAGAATTTCTTTTTCTGCCGGCGCGTTGTTGATCTCCAGGGCCTGCGGGTAAAGGCTGACTTTTCTGCCCCTGGGATCGGGAAGGAAATTCCCCTTTAGCGTAAAGGGCACGGCCGTCCGGCGGCCGGCGCCGCCGAGGACGCCGCTGATGGCAACGCCGTCCGGGGAAATATTGACGGCGAGCGTTTCGAAATCGTCGCCGGCGGCTGCGGCCAGCAGGCGGTTCAAGGTGGCCGCGCCGATTTCTGCTTTCAATTTGCCGCCGGAAAAGCTGAGGCGGTCGGGGAAGAGCTGCCCCGGCGGCAGCGCGCTGATTCTTTGCATGGCCGCGCGCAAGCCGGAAAGCACCTTTTGCCATTGTTCTTCCAAAAGAAGCAGGCGCCCCGCCAGTTCCGCCGACTGACGGCGCACGTCCGCCAGCAGCCGGCGGCGCGTGGCGCGCAATTTTTCCATTTCCGCAATGGCCCTGGCCAGCTGCTCTTTTTCGTTCGCAATGGCTGCTTGCAATTGTTCCAGCCGGGTCAGTTCGGCTTCGCTTTCTGCGGCCAGGCGGCGCGTTTCCCGGATTATTTTCGCCTGCCTGGCGATGAAAACCGACAGGTAAAAGCTCTGGTTGACGAATTCGGAAAAGGTGTGTGTGCCCAGCAGCACGCTCAGGTAGCTGACCTGGCCGTAGCGGTAAAGAAAAGCAAGCAGGCCGCCCAGGCGCCGGCGCTCCCGGGCGAGCAGGAGCCGGGTGCGGGAAAGTTCGGCGCGGGTTTTTTCGGTCAGTTGCTGGTTTTCTTGCAATCTGGCCGTCAGCAGGTTGGATTCCCGGCCGTATTTTTCCAGTTGCAGGTCGAGTTTAATCAGTTCGTTGACGAGCGCCTGTTCCCGGGCGGCCGGTTCCTGGCTGGGCCGGCGCTCCTGGGCAAAAGCCGGCGGGCTGCTCCCCAACAAGGGGGCCGCCGGTACGCCGCCGGTTGGAATGGTCAACCCCGCGGGGAGCTGCCGGGAACAAACGGTGACGATGAGGAGAAAAAACCCGAGCAAAAGCAAAACCGGGCGTAATTTCATGACCCGTCTGGCTAAGCCGTCCTTTACAAGAAATTGCACCTTAAATGTTCGCCGAAATTTCGGATTTTCCTCTTTGTCGTTCAGGTTGCTTTATGTTAACATTTGGAGAAGTATTTAATCCGAACTTTAATTTAGAAAAGAAGGCGCTTATAACGGTGAAAGAGCCTGCGGAATTCGCCGCGTCCGGGAACGGCCAGGAATTTTTGACGAACCTGATTAATTTTTTGCTTTATTTTGCGATTATGCTGTCGCTTATTTTTATCCCCTTGTACGGGGCCGAACTGGGCGCTTCCGATTTTCAGGTCGGCCTGGTGGTGGGCGCATACGGGACGGCCTTTTTGCTTTCTTCGCTCTTTTTTGGGTGGAAATCCGATTCCTTCGGCCGCCTCCGCTTTGTCCGCTACGGTCTATTGATTACGGGCCTGGCTTTCCTTTCCCAGATCCTGGCCGGCAATTTGCTTTTGCTGGTGATCAGCCGGGCCTTTGTGGGCTTTACTTTGGGGATTGTTACGGCGGCCCTGCTGGCTTACGTGTACGAATCGGTCGGCCACCTGGGCAAGTTCAGTTCCTACGGCTCGCTGGGGTGGATTTTTGGCGCGCTTGCGGCGGGGCTGTTGAAAGATTACCGCCTGTTGTTTGCGGTCAGCGCCGTCTTTACCGTGCTTGCCTTCCTGCTTTCTTTCCGGCTGAAGGAAACTTCCGGGCGGGGGGAAACGGCCGCTCCCGATCTGCTGGCGGTGCTTCGCCGAAACCGCCGGGTTTACCTGGCCATTTTTTTACGGCACCTGGGGGCGCAGGCGGTTTGGGCCATTCTGCCTCTTTACCTGGTCTGGCTGGGGGCCGATAAATTCTGGGTGGGGTTGTTATGGGGCATTAATTTTGGGGTGCAGTTTATTGTCATGCGCTACATTGAAAAGTTTGACGCCGGAAAAGTGTTTACTTTTGGCCAGGTTGTTTCGCTCCTGGTGTTTTTGGCTTACGTTCTGGCCACCGACTACCGGCAGCTGGTTGTCGTGCAGGCCGCCCTGGGCCTGTCCTGGTCCTGCCTTTACGTGGGGGCGCTGTTGATCGTGCTGGAGAGCGGGGAGGAAAGGGGAACGGCCAGCGGCATTTTTCAGTCCACGCTCAACCTGTGCAACGCCCTCGGCCCGTTTATCGGCGGAGCCATCGCCCAGGGGTGGGGCTACCGGGGAGCGATGTTGTTTGCGGTATTCATCGGGCTGGCCGGGCTGGGCACCGCCCTGCCGGGGCCGAAAAAGGCGCTCCGGGAAACGGCGGGGAAACCTCTCCCTTAAGGCTTTTTCCGGAGGCCTCGGAAGTATTCAGTTAACCCGCCGGGGCACGGCGTTGTCCTCGCTCACTCCGATGCTTCGCGCCGACAGCACCACGGCTCGCTTCGGACCGGACTAGCGGCGCTGCAAAGGCGGCATGCCAGTGTTCTCTTTTATCACCGCCTTTGTTAATAGAGGATATTTTCACTATCTTGCGTATCTTTTGGGTGCCGCTGGTTTCGCGCCGCAAGTCCGGTTAACCTCGCTTCGCCGGGTGCTGTTACCGGCGCTACGCAAGTCGTTCGCTTAAGACAACGCCGTGCCCCGGCCAAAGTTAGCGGTTTCACTGAATTTTTCCGCGGCCTTATGATGGCTTTTCCCCGTCGTTGCGGACCTGGCTGTGGAAGATTTCCTCCAGGCTTAATTCGTCGTCTTTGGCGCTTAATTCCAGGTTGTTGACGATGCTGCGCACCCCCCGCGCCCTGGCGGCGGCTTCCCGGGCCGCTTCGGCTTCGGCGGGGTGCTCGATATTCCCGACCAGATAGACAGTGCCTTTTTTGGTTTCCGCGCCCACGTGGCGCAGGTCGACGGCGGGTTCTGCCGCGAGTTCCTCCTGGATCTCCCTGGTGACGTCCGCATCGTCGATGGCGCCGTCCGTGCTGATGCTGATGCCGTTTTCCACCGTCTGGACGCCGGGGATGCCGGCGACGAGTGCCGCGGCCCTTTCTTTTTCGGCCAGCGTATCCACGATCCCGGAAAGAATCACCCGCCCCCCTGCCGCGGCCTGAGCCTTCAAGCAGTACCCCTGCAGGTTCCAATCTTGATCCAGAATTGCCTGGATTTGCTGCGCCAGGCCGCCGCCTTCCTTTTTTGCTTCCTCCCGGCGTTCTTTTTCCCGCCAGTCCGCGAGGCCCGTTTTGTAGCTCATCCCTCTTTTGACGTCTTTATTGGGGCCGGGGGGCATCGTTTTAAGTTGCGCCTTTTGGGATTTCTTTTCGCGCGCGTGCGGCGGTCCGACGGGGCGGTGGGTGTCCTTGAGGGTTTCCGGTTCGTGGTAATTTCCTTTAATGCGGTTTTTCCTGGACATGGGCGTCCTCCCCCGAATATAGTATTTCTCGAAAAGCCGGCCGGCTATCAGGGAAATGTTGGCGCTTTTCAGCCGGTTTAATCAAGCCGGAGCGCGTTGATTTCTTTTAAAGTGCCGAGGTCGTTCATTTTGAGCAGCCGGTCGGACAGAGTATAGAGAACGTCGTTGATGTACAGGGATCTTTTCACCGGGCCGGCGGCTTTTTCCATGCTAAAACCGCCTTCCGAGTGGGCGATTTTGCCTTTCAAGCGGATGCCGTTTTCCAGGGAGAGATCAAAAACGTAGACCCCGTGCCAGCCCTGGTAATACGGCAGTTTCTTCGGGCCGGGCGCAATTATCCCGGGCACCGGCGAAGACAATTCCGGATTGTCCATAATCCGGTAAACCGGCCCGAAGGAGACCGGGATGGCCAGCAGATTTTTCGGGCGGCTGAACAGGACGGCTTTGTGGTCCCGGAGGGCGGGCGAGTCCGCGGTATCCCCGGGGATCACGTATTTGGCCGTTTCTTTGGGCCGGGCCGGGTCGCTGACGTCAAAAAGGGCGATCTTGATCCCTTGCTCCCTGGTGGGCGGGGGCGGCCAGATCTGCACAGCCGGTTCGCCGGTGTCTATTTCTTTGCCGATTCCGATTAGATGATTTTCGTCGTAGGGGTGCAGGTAGTCGGAATAACCCGGGATTTTCAGTTCGCCCAGGAGTTTTGGCTGGCGCGGGTCTTTCAGGTCGATGACGAACAACGGGTCGATGCGCCGGAAGGTGACCAGATAGGCCCGGTCGCCCATGAACCGGGCGGCGTAGATCCTTTCCGTCGGGGCCAGCCCCTGGAGGCGGCCGATGATCTGGAGGCCTTCGTCCAGGACGTAAATGTTGTTGCGGGTGTTGGGCTGCCAGTTCCCCAAAAGACCCTGGGCGGTAGTGGCGATCCGGAACAGCCCCTTGTATTCGTCCATGGAGAACTGGTTGAGGACGTGGCCGGGGACCTCGCCGCTGCACCGGTAGGTGATTTCCCCGTCCGCCACGGCCAGCTTATGAATGATTGTCTTATCCCTTTCCCGCGCTATTTCCGTCTGCCATTTTTCGCGGCCGGCCAGGATTTTGTCCGCCAGGGCCGCGGCCTCCCGATCGCTTAAGGTGTCCAGGTAATCTTCGAAGATGGCTGTCACTTCCTGGATCAGCCGGCCGACGTTCGTTTCGGAATTCTTCAGCCGGTTGATCCTTTCCTGGATTTCCGCCGGCAATAGCTGCGCCGCTTCCTCTAGAAATTTGGCGGAGAGGGCGCGGAAATCCGGCGCTTTCGCCCCGGTGAGATAAATGTTCTGCACGGAGGCGTAGATATTTTGGGAGACGCCGGTTAAGAATGTTTTCCTTTTTACCTTTTCCTCGTCGTTTTGCGTGTTGACGGCCAGCACCATTGTATAGTGGTAGTTGCGGTCAGGGTAGTCGAAATAATGAATTTGGGCCGGCGGAATGGTCTCCAGCCTGCCGTCGATGGTCAGCTGAGGCAGTTCCGCCTTCGTTGGGGAGCTTTGCCCGGAGGGATTTCCATTTTCCCCTTTTTGTTCGGGAAGGTTTTGGGCCCACGTCACCGGCGCGTTGATGATCGCGTAGACGTAGTCCCCGATCATCCGGGAGGTGACGTAGTTCCCCTGGCAGGTAACGTCTCTTTTCAGCAAAGGCTTTTCTTTGTCGGTGGTGTCGTAGACCCGGATGAAGGTTTCCCGGTAGTCCGGCTGGCGGCCGAAGACGACCAGCTTGTCTTTGTTGATAAACGCTTCTACGGGCTGTCCCGCAAAGGCTATTTCCGAAAGGATCCGGGCTTTTTCGGCCGGGTAGGCCGCGACAATGGCCGCTTTGTTGCCGGATAAGACGTATAGGTACCGGCCGTCGCTTTTGACGATGTCCCCTTCGTCCACGCCTTCTACCTGAATATTGGTGGTGGAGTAATCCGCCTCTGACTGGAAGATTTTGGTTTCAGGCGCCGCCGCCTGCGGGGCCGCGCCGGCCGCCGTTTTTTCGGCCATGTTTTGGGCTGTGCGCAGGGGCGTTCCCAGCGCTTCGTTTATCATCCGCGGGCCGCCGAAAAGATAATCGTACTGCCTGAACAACTGCACGTTTTGCTGAATGTACGCAGCGAGCTCCTCCTCCGAGGAAAAGGTCTTCAACTCGCCGGCGTTAACGTTTTGCACGGGCGGCGAGGTGACCAACAGGACGGCGACCAGGGCAAGCAGGGCAGCAGCCGCGGCAACCGTAACGAACAACTTTTGCGCGCCTTTCATGACTGCACTCCTTTCCGGCTTTTTTTGAGTTTTGTTGAGGCCCCAACTTTCTCACTCTTTGCTTTTACTGACGTAAGCAGGGGATAAAATGTTCCCGCCCAAAAAATTTTTTTATCGCCGGGGCATGACCAGGAACTCACCTGGTTATCCCTTTTTCCTATGAATATTTACGGTAGTTCGCCCGATGCATAATAAAAATAGCGATTTATGCATCTCACCTTAGTTTTGGCAGCCAGGTTTTGTTTTGGCCCATGGATCACTTAATTTCGACAATTTTTTATGATAACGTAAATATGGCGGTTAGGTTGGTACAAGCTCCCATCTCGGCTTGCGCAACAACCTTAAAAACCACCTTCATAAAATAAGCTTCTTTCTTCCTTTCTCTGATTGTCCCCAAAATAAGGAATTCCCTTGTCTCTTTTACTTCCGCCCGGAAATCCCCGATTTAGTTAAAGCACATTACTTAGAGAAAAAGAAGAACAGACCCTGCCGTGCTGTGTCCCGTGATGCAGTCCACCCTTTCTGTGACCGGCCCGTTTTCCTGGATAGTCTTTCCCTTGGGACGTTGTGGAATATAAAATCGGCGGCGGCTGCGTTTTTGTAAAGCGCATTTAACATTTTGTTGATTGAAAAGAATTAAGGAGGGTTTAAAAATATCCGGGGTGAAACGGTGGCGGTGGAAGGGTCTCTGGAGATTGTCGGAAGGAGCATTGAGAGCACTGCAGGCGAACTGGCGGAAGTTGTAAAACGCCTCGGGAAAGTTCACGAGATCGGTACGCAGGTGGCCGAGATTGCCGACCAGACCAACCTGCTCGCCTTAAATGCGGCCATCGAGGCGGCGCGCGCCGGCGAACATGGACGGGGCTTTGCCGTGGTGGCGCAGGAAGTGCGCAAGCTGGCGGGAAACACGAAGACGGCGGTGGGCGGCGTGAGGTCTCTTGCCGGCGAAATGGAGGATTTGGCCGGCAACATTTCCGGACAGGTTTCGGCAATGCAGGAAGCCTACCTGGACTACAGGAAACAGCGGGCAACGCCTCGCCGGGGTGACGACGTTCGGTTCAAGCTGCGCGCGAAATGCATCGCAGGTACGTGAGGCGGTGGCCGGGGTTTTTGAAAAAATGCTGGCGGGTCTGGAGGAAAAAGGCCACGTTGGCGTTTTGGCCGCCCGCCTGACCGACCACGCCCGATTTTTGCAGGACGTCGTCGGGCGCGCCGGTGCCGGCGGGGAGGTGAATTATGCAAAGCTATTCGTTATGTAAAGAAAAAGGTGATAGTCGGTCTTTTTCAGGTGCTTCCATTCACGTAGCTTTACATATCGATCAGGGCTCATCTGCAGAAGTCACGCAGCCAATTCATTAGATCCTTGTCTTCACTCCACTGGGGGATATCCTCGGTAATCAGATCGGGATAAGACTGCGCCAATGCCTTTCTCTTGATTTCCGCGTCAGCTTTTGCATAAATCTCCGTTGTGGTGACGTTCACATGCCCTAAGAAGTCCCGGATGTAGATAAGGTTGACATTGGCCTGGAGCAAATGCATGGCCTTGGTGTGGCGAAAAACATGCGGCGAGACGGTATCCGGAAACAAAGCTTTCCCGTCCTGTTTTGCCCTGGTGAAATACTTTTTAATGATATAAGCCACTCCGGCCCTGGTCAGCCTTTCCCCTTGCCGATTGAAAAACACCGGTCTATCCAGGCATGCTGTTTTACCGAGGAGTTTCTGTTCTTTTAGGTAGCCTTCGATGATGTTTTTGGTCCTGGACATGAGCGGAACATATCGCGTCCTTCTTCCTTTTCCGGTCAATGTGACCGTGGCCGGCTCTTCAAGGCGGATATCCCTTACGGATAGGTCGATGATTTCCTGAACACGGGCGCCGCTATCATAGAGAAGGGCCATTAAAGCCAGGTCCCGTCGCCCGCCGCTGGTTGTTGCATCCGGTTTAGCCAGAACCTCCTTTCGGGCTTCGGCCGACAAATAATTTATCGGCTGATGAAAGCCCTTCTTTGCCGGGACCTGGAGGATTTTTTGGAACATTAAAAGCCCGTCCGGAACTTCCGTCTGCAAATAACGGAAAAAGGCGTGTAGCCCGGCCAGACGCTGGTTCCGTGTATTGATGCCGCATAGCCGCTCCTTTTCAAGCCAGTCGAGGAATTCGCAGACCAGCTTATCCGTCACCATGGCCAGGGAAAGGCTCTCCGGCCTGATCTTCTTCCTGTCGCGGCAGAACAGAATAAACAGGCGGAAGGTGTCTTTGTAAGACTTTATCGTATTTGGACTCAGGTTGCGCTGACCAGGGAGATAAAGGGATAGATACTCCGTCAAGTGTTTGGCGAAATCCGTGCCGGGCATCACGAATTCACCTCTGGTACCACCCATGAGAATTTCTCTTCCGTGCGCTTGACGATATCTGGATATAGCTCCGCCGCAAGGCACAGGTAGCGCTGAGTGCCTCTGATGCCGGAATGTCCAAGGTATGCTGAAAGGTAAGGCATTGCTGTGGTTAGGTCCATGCCGTCCTTGACCCAGTTGCGCAGGCAATGAACCGAATAAGTGTGCCTGAGATCATGGACCCGGGGGCCTTTTCCTCGTCCTCCATGTGATATTCCGGCTTCCCGCAGGAGCCTCCTAAAGTGCCAGTATACGGTGCGTTCTGAATACCTTCCACCATGTGGCGCCGGGAAAAAATAGGTGGTATCTTTCCAGACGTGATACTGCTCCATCGCCGCCGCGTATTCCCTGCATCGCTCGTGCACGGTACGGCTCAAGGGTACCAAGCGTTCCTTGCCGAATTTGGCTTTCTTTATCCTGAATCCGTGATACCATCTCACTAATAACCATTTTTAGGCATAAACTGGGTAATGTTACCTATTACTATGGGAATCCTGCTTAAATTTCAGTTATCAGATTCCTGCTTGAGGAGCAACACCAGAA
>JBFLZY010000090.1:0-10545 GCA_040755975.1 Bacillota bacterium
TGGGCGAAAAGGGAGAGCTCCCGCCCGGAGTGGTTTCCTATAACCGGGCCGGTGAATACCATTTTATGCTCCATTCCCATGCGGAGCCCGAGATTACCAACTGGGGATCTTACCCCGGAGGATTAATGACCATGATTGCGGTCTATCCCCCCGGAACGCTGGGGCCCCGCCACGGGACGCTCCCGGTGGAATCCCACCCGGCGTAAATACGGCGACTCTGGAAAGGAGAATTATTAATGGCTGTGGTGACCGTTAATTTATGGGCCAAACAGGGGAACATAAAGTTTCCCGACGGTGTGGAGGTCCCCTTTTGGGGATTTGCCCCCGCCGCCGGCAAGGACCCGCAGCTTCCCGGTCCCCTGATCAGGGCGAACGTAGGAGACACACTAAAAATTAACCTGCACAACAACTTAAATGATTTCGTATCCTTGATTTTTCCAGGACTGGACTTTATTCCGACACCTGTTAAAGAGAACGGGGTAATCGTTTCTTATAATGCCCATGCGTTACCGGGTGGATCGGTCAGTTATACCTTTACGGTCGCCCGTCCGGGTATATTCTTATACGAGAGCGGGACCAGACCGGAAAAACAAGTGCCCATGGGGCTGTACGGGGCAATTGCAGTGTATCCTGCAGACGGCGGCAATTTTTTTGGAAAAACCGCTTATGGAACCAATACCGGTACCCTTTTTGATGTGGAAAAGATACTGATTTTCAGTGAAGTGGATAGCCGGTTCAATTTGGCAATAGCAGCGGGTAACCCATTTAACATGTTGGACTATGAACCGGATTACTGGCTAATTAACGGGCGTTCATTCCCCTATACCCTACTCCCCGACAGAGTTAATTTTCTTCCCAGCCAACCCGTAAGTGCAAAAATTAACTCCGGCGTGGGGCAAACAATTCTTTTAAGGTGCATTAACGCCGGCTCGCAAAATCATACTTTTCGCCTGGATGGGATCAGCGCCCGGGTTGCCGCCGTGGACAGCCGGCCCTTAAGGTCCAAAAGAGGTTCCGCTGACGCTATTGACTTTAGAGGCATATGGCCTCCTTTTATTCCCGGGGACGGTTCCCCCATTGAAAGCTGGCCTTTCGTGCCCGGGATCGGTCTCCTTGACGCAACTTACCTGAAAAATACAATAACCATTGCTTCAGGGGAAAGCTACGATCTTCTCTTTACGGCGGGTGGACTGGGGCAGTATTATCTCTTCGACCGGGACCTTCACCATCTTTCCAATGTGAACCGGTTCCCCGGCGGGATGGCAACCCGGTTGGACGTAATGTTCTGGAGGCCTACGACGGTACCCAGAGCGCCGGCGCGTTTAAATTGCTCGGGATTGGACGGGAACAAAGCCCGCCTTTCCTGGATAAACAGGACATCCAACGAGGAGGGATTTGTGGTGGAGCGAAAAACCGGAGCGGGAAACTTTGAAACAACGGCTGTGTTAACTGTTTCCGGACTGACGGAATATATAGACGACGCTGTGTATCCCGGTACTACCTACGTTTACCGAATGCGCGCATACAACTCCAAGGGATTTTCACGCTATTCCAATCCGTGCAGCCTGACAGTGTAGGTTTATCATTGAATACCTGGAGTCAATTGTATGCCCTATATGAACAGGTTGCTATTAATGCGTTAGCTAGATTTTGCTGAAAAAAGCGATTTCCTGGTTACTCTTCGATAGGTCTGTACCTTGCTCCTTGATAACCTGATCATGGTTTGGCGCTGCCGCCTGGCTTAGATCAGCTTGGCGACCCGGTTCAGGTTGTATCCCCAGATGGCTCCGCCCACCCAGCGCCGGCAGCCGTCCAGTCCCCGGTAAAGCGTCCGGTCGAGTCCATAGCGCTTTTCAGCTCACTGATCGTTCCTTCCTGACCGGCCCGCCAGCGCTGAAGTCTTCGGAACCAGGGCCGGCGCTCATGTTCGGTGCGCCGGACCAGCAGTTCTCCGGGCTTTAAGCGCTGGAGGCCGTCTTGCTCTTCGCCTTCATCCATTAGCTTTACGATTTCTTCAGCGAGCCAGGATTCCTTATTCAGGTCAAAGCGCTGGATTAATTCGCTTCTCTGGGCGTTGAAGAGGTTTTTCTCTCCAAAAGAGTCGTACAGAGAAAACCTCTTTTTCCCTATCGAACCACCCCCTTTTTGCCGCCTCTTCGCGGGTGAAGAGCTGGCGGAACCGGGTGAGCATCCACTGGTATTCAGGAAGATTAATTCTGTTGTACAATTGAGCGCAGGTCTCTACGCGATCAATCGAAAAGGTCTCCAAAAATTTCGAGGATGCCGTGCTTCTTTTTCTTTTTATGGTAATAACCATGGGGGCGCTCGTCGTGGTGCTTATATTCGTGGTAATGCTTATCGTAGTGTTCGTGCCGGTGCGCGTAGAGATCGTCGTAGTCGGCGCGAAACTCCCTGGCCAGGGAGACAATCTTTTCCAATTCCCCCCTGTCCAGCCAGACGCCGCGGCAATCAGGGCAAACATCAATAAGCACTCCGTACCTGGCAACTTCCTTCAGAGGATGACGACAAACGGGACAACCTTTCACTACGAAAAACCTCCTTTCTTTTCTGCCTGGCTTATTATACCATAAAACACCCTCTCGTGCAAAACGCTTCGAGGCGCCCGGACCCCCTAACGCCCCCGCCTGCCGTCCAGGCTGGCGTCAACCCCGTTGATTATATTCCCTTTTCCGTGGTAAACTAGAAAGCGCAAAAACATGCGGGAAGCTCCTCCCGAAAGCACAACGGGAGGAAGTTCCTACGGACATAAACAACAAAATCCTCGTCTATTCTAAGGAAGGTGCGTTAATGAAGATAGAAGTGCCCGTCGAGGCTGCCTACCGCTTAATCAACCCCGGCTGCGTGGTACTGGTCACGTCCGCCTACCGGGAAAGATCCAACGTCATGACCCTGGCCTGGCAGAGCCCCCTTTCCAAACGCCCTCCCCTGGTTGGTATTGCCGTCGCCCAAACCCACTTCACCGCCGAGCTGATTACGGCCGGCGGGGAATTTGCCCTCAACATCCCCGGCGCCAATCTATTAAAAGAAGTGCTGCGCTGCGGGAAAGTTTCCGGCCGGGAAAGGGATAAATTTAAAGAGGCGGGCTTAACGCCGGTGGCGGCGAAAAAAATCCGCGCCCCTTTAATTGCGGAATGCCTGGGCCACCTGGAATGCGGGGTGGTCGACCGCTACAAAACAGGTGACCACTACTTCTTTGTGGGGGAAGTGCTGGCTGCCGGCGCGCAGGCGGATTTCTTCAGCGAGCGCTGGAACGAGGCGGCGGAGCTCATCCACCACCTGGGCGGCAAATGGTTCTACCGCAGCGGCCGCCGGGAAGAAGTCCAGGAATAAAAGCGATAATCATGGCTAAGCGAATTTAATTCCTAATAAATTTCGCTCTTTGCGTCCTGGCGGTAAATTTATACCCAGGAACGCGGAGATGGGGAGATGATCGTTTGCTTTACGAAAGCACCAGAGGTAACACCGCGCCGGTGCCTGCTGCGGAGGCAATAAAAATGGGGATCGCCCCCGACGGCGGCCTGTTCGTCCCGGACCGGCCCGTGAAAATTACCCGGGAGCAGCTGTTCGCAATGGCCGGAACGCCATACCGGCAGCTCGCCCGCACAATTTTAGAGCCGTTCCTCACTGATTTTTCGGCGGCGGAAATCGCGGCCTGCGTCACACACGCCTACGGCGCGGACAAGTTCGCCGACCCGGCCGTCGCGCCGGTGCGCAGGCTCGACCGCGACCGCGGGGTCTGGGTCCTGGAGCTCTGGCACGGCCCTTCTTACGCCTTTAAGGATTTCGCCCTGCAAATTCTGCCGCACCTGCTCACCGGGGCCGTAACCAAAACGGGCGGGAGCGAGGAAATCGCCGTCCTGGTGGCCACCTCCGGCGACACGGGGAAGGCCGCCCTGGAAGGGTTTAAAGACGTACCCGGGACCAGGATCATCGTGTTTTACCCCGCCGAGGGGGTCAGCGAGATCCAGAAGCTGCAGATGGTCACCCAGGAGGGCGGCAACGTCCACGTGATCGGCGTGCGCGGCAACTTCGACCACGCCCAGAACGGAGTTAAAGAAATCTTCGGCGACCGCACCCTGAACGAAGAAATCGGGCGCGCCGGCTACCGCTTTTCCTCGGCCAACTCCATTAACTGGGGGCGGCTGCTGCCGCAAATAGTTTACTACTTCTTTGCCTACCTGGACCTGCTGGCGAAGGGGGAACTGGCCGCCGGCGAGGAAATCAATTTCGTCGTCCCCACCGGCAATTTCGGCAATATCCTGGCTGCCTTTTACGCCCGCCGGACGGGCCTCCCCGTCCACCGGCTGGTCCTGGCCGCCAACCGGAACAATGTCCTGACCGATTTCATCCGCACCGGCATCTACGACCGGAACCGGCCCTTTTACAAAACCATTTCGCCGTCGATGGACATCCTCATCTCAAGCAATCTTGAGCGTTTGCTTTACGAGCTCACGGGCCGCGACGGCGAAAAAATAGCGTCCTGGATGGCGGAGCTGAAAGCGAAGGGCCGCTACCGCGTCGACGCGGCAACGCACGCAAAAATACAGGAAATTTTCTGGACGGACGCGGCCGGTGACACCGAGACCATGGCGGCCGTCCGCCATACATACCAACAGTATGGTTATTTAATCGACCCCCATACCGCCGTGGGGATGCACGTATACGAGCGCTACCGCGAGGCAACCGGGGACCGCCGGAAAACGATCGTCGCCGCCACCGCCAGCCCCTTTAAGTTTAACCAGAGCGTGGTGCAGGCCGTCTGGGGCCCCGAAGCCGTCCGGGAAAAAAGCGAGTTTGCGCTGCTGGCGTTCCTCGCCCAAAAAACCGGCCTGCCCATCCCGCCGGGGCTTCGGGATCTGGACAAAAAACCGATCCGGCACACCCTCGCCGTCGAACCGGAAGAGATGGCCCGGGCCGTACTAAACATTTTAACTCAGTGACCAACCGGCGTCCTTTCAGGCGGCCGACTCCGCCTCAGCACAACCGGCGCTACCCCGGCAGGCGAACCGGGCGGCCCTCTCCCAGGACTGAACCGGCCAACGAACAGTCAGGCGCGCCCGGCCGAGGGCAAAGTCGTCTGCCGTTGTCCTTTGCCGCTTGCAAGGGTAAGCCGGACGTGCCCTTTTCTCTTGATGGCAAAAAACTCACATACTCTAGCCGGTAAGAATATAATTTCAATAGAAATTATTTCAACCCAGGAAAAATACCATAATTTCCCTTGCAAATTCCCCATTGAGATAGTAACATTATGGTACACAGCTTGTCCAAAAAGAATAGCATTTGTTATCCCTCCCTCAGGCCTCATTGAGGCAAAAACAAAAAGAAGAGGTGATAAAAATGCCCGATATAATGAATGATGTTGATTCTGATCTAAAAATTTTCTTGGAGATGACCAGCAAGCCGGTTGAACAAAACTTTATTGAATTAACAAAAGAAATAACAGAACTTGGCAAAGAACAGGTTCTTTCGGAAAAAGAATTCAATATAATTATCGAAAGGCTGTTTTCTTCTTATGTAGAATCGCTTGCCAATAAGTTAATTGTTAAAAATTTTGAAGCACTTATCCGCAAAGGGAGTTTAATTTCCTGATGGAAAAACAAGATAAAGCTGGAGCGGAAAAACCTGACGGCAAAGCTGATCATGAAATTGAAACGGAAGATGAAACAGCGGCAGGCATAGAAGCGGTTGAGAACTTACCCAAACCCGTCAAAAAGAAGGTCGAATATTTTGAAATGATGGCCGCTGGCATCTCGCCTGTTTCGCCCTTTGCCGGGAAGCTTTCCGAAAAACATATTGATAAGATTCTTGAAATACAATCAAAACAAATTGAATATACTCATGAAACAGAAAAACAAGCAAGAAATCACTTTTTGGTTATTTATTTGGCAACTGCGGCTTTATTTTTGACAATCATATTATCTTTAGCAATTCTTGGGAAAGACTCCCTTTTGCTGGATATCATAAAAATAGTCAGTGCTTTTGCGTGTGGCTTCGCTGGTGGAATGGGTTTAAAAGCACACATAAACAGGAAAAAATAAAAGCGAGATAAGTTTTTATCCGCTCCACAAAAAAAGCCCCGTCTCGTCGTCGAACCGGCGCTCGAAGCGCTCTTCGGACAGGTATTCCCGGACGATGAATTCACAGGCGAACACGATCGTCCCCTCGGCCAGATGGCCGCCCCAGGCGCGGCCCTCTTCGTCGCTGAAGACGATATGGGCGTGCACGAAAGGCCGCCCGTCCTTTAACGAAACGTTGCCCACCAGCGCCAGGATTTCCTGGGGCGCTTCCCGCTCAATGTACTTGTACTCCCGGCCGGTCTGGTCGTAATAACCGGCGCGCGCCCTGCTCACCGCCCCGAGAGCCCGCACTTCCCCCAGGGTTATCTCCGCGTTCTCGCACTCCCTGGTCAGGGCCGCCAGCAGATCGTCCCCCTTCTTCAGCCGCCCCATGATACGCCGGGCGGTCCGCACCGCTCCTTTCATGAATAAACCCGCTCCTCTCCGTAAAAAACATTACTCTTCACCCTATTTTACCAGACGCGGCTGCATAAGCAAATCTTTTCGCTTTCGCGAAAATCCGGTCGTCTCCATGTCCCCGGCGGGCTGAAAACTTTGGTGAACACTGCGCCGGCAATTTATTTCGTAAATTTTTTTAACCCGCGCCTGCATATTTTCAAGATCCGCCGGCCAAAAATAATTACAGCCAAAATGGCCGCCCAGTTGACCCCCGCCACCGCCGGCTCCTGTATGGCCACCTGCTGCAAAACCTACGTACCCCCAGGATTCCCGTGCAGCTACTGCCGATGACATCAAAAGAATGACTTAAGACTGCCGCAGGCTGATTCCCGTTCTATATAATCGGGGGGCTCAAGCCACCCCTTGAGCTTCCCAAATTTAACTGACAAAAGAGAGCGGCATGTGTCGCTCTCTTTTGTTATCTGGTGCGGGCGGCGGGATTTGAACCCGCACGGGGGATGCCCACCGGATCCTAAGTCCGGCGCGTCTGCCGTTCCGCCACGCCCGCAAGACCTTTATAAAAACCTGGTGTTTAAAATATAGCACAAAAAATAAACTTCGGTCAACAAACAACGCGTCTGTCGCCACCCAACCACTTAATCTTTTGACGTTATAAACCAAGCATTTGTTTGAGCATCCGGGCATTCCTGACTGCCTGTCCCCGATAGTGGTTGTTAAAAGCAACGTACACCCTTTCCGCCTGTTGGACCAGGGACTGAATTCCGGGCACCCATTCTTGAAGTTCGCTTTCCGTGTACAAATAATCGTAACGTTCGTAGGCGTGCTCGTGCCGCCACCATTTTTCCCGGTTGCGCCCGTGGAAGCGCACGTAGGCCACCGGCCCCGTACAGGCCACAGCGCGCCCGATCAGCCCGGGCAAATCAGGTTCGTCAACGCACACATACCCCAGGCCCAACTTTTTGAGCAAATCCCAGGTGTCTTCCCGAACCCAACTCCGGTGCCGAAACTCCGCAACGGCGGGCACATCTCCGAGCAGATCCCGCAAAGAAGCCAGGTAGCGCCTGTTTTCCGGACGGCTGGGAAAAGAATAGGGAAACTGGAGCAGCACGGTCCCCAGCTTGCCTTTTTCCAGCAGAGGAGCCAGGGCATAACAGAACTTTTTTACGTCCTCGGCCACATCTGCCCCGCGTTCGTGGGTGAAAGATTTATAGCCCTTGACGGCAAAAACAAATTCCGGCGGGGTTTTTTGGGCCAGCCGCGTAAAAACCTCCGGCCTGACAAGGCTGTAGTACGAGGAGTTCACCTCCACGAAGGAAAATTCGCAAGCGTAAAACTCCAGCATTTTATTTTTGTTCAGCCCGCGCGGGTAGTAGTGCTCCCGCCAATCGTCGTAACTGTACCCGGATGTTCCGATATAAATTTTCATTTCGCTCACCCCGGGCAAGCGGGGCGGTCCTTTATCCTCTTCGTGGGGAATCACAAAATTTTTTTCGCTCATCAGCCGCTCAGCTCCGGACCACAGACTAAACTTAAACCAACTCACTTTCCAATCACTTTGGGCCAACTTCTTAGCTATTTTAACAAAAATCGATTGACCGGCCAAGAGACGTCCTTAAAAATATTAAGAGCGCTGCAACCCTTTGCAGCGCTTGCCTTATCCTGGTGAGCCATCTGGGACTCGAACCCAGGACACCCGGATTAAAAGTCCGGTGCTCTACCGACTGAGCTAATGGCTCATAACAATTACTGGCTGGGGCGGCTGGATTCGAACCAACGAAATGGCGGATCCAAAGTCCGCTGCCTTACCGCTTGGCTACGCCCCAGCGTTTTTCCTTGCTTCCTTGAAAAAGTGCCTTTTTGGAACACCGAACCACTCTTTCGTTCCCTCTCTTTATAATAATAATCCGCTGTTGTTCTTTTGTCAAGCTATCCGCGCGGGAGGATCTCGTCAGCCCACTGGAGGGATTTTTTAAACGCCCGCCGCCCCCGGGACGAGCCAAAGACAAATTTTGGACGGCTTTTGGCTGAAATCCAAGAATCTATGTCCCCCTATTCATCTGCGTCCAGGAGTACTTGCACGAGCCCGTCCACAAAAACGCTGCAAAACCGCCGTCAGACCCAGATCCGCGGGCAATTAACTTAAAACCCGCTGCCCTGCCGGCAGCAAGCTAAACATTTCCTGAATCCGTAACACCATTTAACTAATAACCATTTTTCAGGCATAATCTGGTTAATGTTACCTATTAATTGCTATCAAATGACTCGTGAGGCTTGGCGAACCGCCGGTTGCATTAGCGGTGGCGCGAGAGGACGGGGGTTAGCCCCCCTCCTGCTCGATGCATGGTCTGGAGATTGAGTTTGCATAGAGTTTGGTAGATTTTGTTTTGACAGAACTGCTTCGGTTTTGTTATACTGGCTGGAAAGCCCAAGAGAGCCCTGAGAAAGGCAAACCCGTCGAAAGGCGGGGGCGCAAAGCCACAGGTCTAAGGTTCCCCAAAGGGCTGCCACGGGGAACTATGGCGGCTGGGTTGCAAGGGAGAAAGGTAGCCGCAGGAAGGCGTATACTGTTTCCCTGCGGCTTTCTTAATTTGGAATAACGTGTAAAAGGCGGGGGTTTTGGCAAGTATGAAAAAATTCCCTGTAGAACGGAGTCTCGGGGGGAGGGTAACCCGTTCACATCCGGTCCTATTTATTGCTCCTATAAACAGCTCTTTTTGGGTTCCTCTTCTTTGGTTCCCTCCTTTTTGGTTCCCCTTTTTGCGTTCCCCGCCCTTGTAGCGACCACCATTCCTAATAAGAAACTGTCCTCATGAGTTTTTTCTACCATTTCCATGATAAGGTGTTTCCATGAAGTCCACCCTTCTTTACGCTGCCCGGTACTGGTTCGGGTGCAGGAATCTCGAATTTAAGTCGGCCTGCCTGCATTCTCAGCGCGTGGCTTTTTATGCCCTCCTGCCGGCCAGGGAGTTGGGACTGGACGAAAATACCAGAAACCCGTCTACTTAGCCGGGCTTCTGCACGACATAGGCAAAATAGGCATCCCCGACTTTATACTGTTTAAACGAGGCAGGTTGACTGCCGAGGAACGGGAGGAGATAAAAAAGCACCCGGTTTTCAGCTCTGAAATTCTCTCCAACATTCCCGGCATGAAGGAAATTAGTCTCATGGTCTTGCACCACCACGAGAGATACGGTGGAACGGGCTATCCCGCTGGACTTGTAGCTCATGATATACCTCTGGGGGCACATTTTAGCAGTGGCCGACAGCTTCGCCGCCATGTCCGCGGATAGGGTCTACCGACCTTTTCCATTATCCCAGGAAGAGGCCTTGGAGGAAATAGGCTGCCGTGCCGGGGGGCAGTTTGATCCACATCTGGTGGAAGTTTTTTGTCGCTTGATGGGGCGGGGAGAAATAGATATTAGCCTCTACGAACAAGAATTTTGAACGTGCTCTCGTTTAACGAAAAAAAGGGGGGACTGGCGGATTTTGGCGGAGCGTGGAAACCGCAGAAGATCCGGGTATTGATAGCTGACGATCCAAGTTCCGGCGAAAGGAGTTAGGTTTGTGGTGGTAAAATTAACCGGTTCACAAAAAGCGGCCATTATCTTGATTACCCTGGGGGCAGATCTTTCCGCCAAAGTATTAAAACATCTTCCTGACAACGAAATTGAGCAGTTAAGCAAGCAAATTTCGCTGACGGAACGAGTGCCTGAAAGTGTCCAGAACACTGTAATAGATGAGTTTATAAAGTTAACTGAGGCCAGAGAGTATTTATTGCGCGGAGGGCACAAATACGCTAAAGAATTGCTGGAAAAGGCGCTGGGTCCCCAGAGGGCGGAAGAAATACTCAATAAGGTTTCCGTCTCAATTTATGGTGCACCTTTTGGCTCGCTTCGCCGCGTTGACGCCAAGCAACTAATTGGCCTGATCAGGGATGAACACCCTCAAACCATCGCTTTAATCCTGACCTATTTAATTCCTGAGCAGGCGGCCCTTATCCTGTCTTCGCTCCCTCCCGAAAAGCAAAGCGACATTGCCAGGAGAGTGG